>JAYUFN010000471.1:0-7616 GCA_043738705.1 Bacteroidota bacterium | reverse complement strand
CATTTCTGGTGCATTACATATACATCAAGTTGCAAAATATTATGGTGTTCCAGTTGTATTACACACAGACCATGCTGCAAAAAAATGGTTGCCATGGATCAGTTCTTTAATTGATGCTGGTGAACAATTTCACAAAGAAAAAGGACAGCCTCTATTCAGTTCTCATATGTTAGATCTTTCTGAAGAACCATTAGAAGAGAACATTCATACCTCTGTAGAATTCTACAAAAGAATGTCGCCTTTGGGAATGAGTATTGAAATTGAATTAGGGGTTACAGGTGGTGAAGAAGACGGAGTGGACAACAGCGATATTGAAAATGATAAATTATATACACAACCTCAACACGTTGCCTATTCTTACACTGAATTAAGTAAAGTAGGCAAGCTATTTACAGTTGCTGCAGCTTTTGGTAATGTGCACGGTGTTTATAGTCCTGGTAATGTGCAACTGCGCCCTGAGATTCTTAAAAACAGTCAGGACTATATTCAAAAAGAATTGGGAACCAAGGAAAAGCCTGTATACTTTGTATTTCATGGTGGTAGTGGTTCTCCTCAAAACCAGATTCGTGAAGCCATTGGTTATGGTGCTATCAAAATGAATATTGATACTGATATGCAGTGGGCTTTCTGGGAAGGTGTTCAGGAGTATTATGTAAAAAATGAAGGTTATTTACAGAGTCAATTGGGTAATCCGGAAGGTGCTGAAAAACCAAATAAAAAATATTACGACCCGCGCGTTTGGTTGCGTAAGGGTGAGGAATCCTTCATTAAACGTCTGGAAATTGCTTTCGGTGATCTTAACTGTATCAATAGAAACGCATAATTTTACAAAAGAAAGGACCGTCTCAAATTGGTTTTGGGACGGTTTTTTTTATGCCCATGGTTAAAAAAATATTACCTTTCTGCCCCAATTGTATCAAGCTTTTATGAAAAAAGAACGTGAAGAAGATCTAGAATTGAATTTAACCGGAGATGAGCCACATGGTGGTGATGCAAATAAACCGCGTTGGTTTAAACGTATCAGAAAAGGGATTTTGACTTCTACTGCTGATAAGAAAGAAACTCCTGAAGGATTATGGAACAAATGCCCGGAATGCAATTTTATATGCACAACTACCGAACTCAAAGAGAATTTATACGTTTGCCCCAAATGTAATTATCACCATCGCATTGGTAGTGATGAGTATTTCGGCTTTCTTTTCGATAAAAAAGAATACACCGAATTATTCGCAAATATTAGAAGTAAGGATGCACTTGGTTTTACTGATTTAAAACCTTACCAAAAGAGACTAGACGATATTCATGCAAAAACAGATTTGAAAGATTCGATGCGCGTTGCTGTAGGTACCGTGAATGGAGAAGCCATCGTGATTGCTTGTATGGATTTTGAATTCATTGGCGGATCGTTAGGAAGTGTAATGGGCGAAAAATTTAGTCGCGCAATTGATTACTGTATCAAACACCGTCTACCCTACTTTGTTATCAGCAAGAGTGGTGGAGCACGTATGATGGAAAGCGCATTTAGCTTAATGCAACTAGCTAAAACCAGTGGAAAACTGTCTCAACTAAGCGACGCCAAACTACCTTTTATATCTCTTTTAACAGACCCTACATTTGGAGGCATCTCTGCAAGCTTTGGTATGCTAGGCGATATGAATATCGCTGAACCCGGCGCCTTGATTGGTTTTGCTGGACCCCGAGTAATTAAAGAAACCATTAAAAGAGATCTCCCTGAAGGATTTCAACGAAGTGAATTTTTATTGGAACATGGCTTCTTAGATTTTATTGTGGACAGAAAAATGCTGAAAAATAAATTGGCTCAGGTAGTAAGTTTATTAAGAAAATAAATTCACTGCAAAATATTTCTGCCCCGTTGGAGCAATTGGTATGACAAAAGAAATGAATAACAGGCAGGCTTATTTTAACTACCACATTGAAGATAAATATGTGGCTGGAATTGTTTTGCTTGGCACCGAAGTAAAGTCGATCCGAGAGGGCAAAGTAAGTTTCAATGATTCATTCTGCCTCTTCGATAAAGGCGAGCTTTGGGTACGTGCACTTTTTATTGCTTCTTATTCGCACGGCAGTACCAATAACCATATAGAAGTTCATGATCGTAAACTTTTACTGAACAAAAGAGAATTGAATAAACTTCAAACACGAATGAAGGACAAGGGCTACACGATTGTTCCTTTAAAAGTTTTCTTTACAGATAAAAACCTAGTGAAAATAGAAATTGGAATTGGCCGGGGCAAAAAGAATTACGACAAAAGAGAAACCATCAAAGGTCGTGATGTAGAAAAAGAGATTAAGCGATTACTTAAGCGATAATCGTTAGTCATATTTTGGTTTATCTGGAGCCTTATAATCCAATTGTTCTAACAAGGATTCTGGTGTGGGATTTTTGGTAATAGCTACAGCCACCTGGAAACTCACAAACAAAAATATTATCGAACCCATCAATTCGCCAAACCCTATCCAATAGCCCCAGAATGCATATACAGCACCATTTTCAGGATGCTCCGTTTCGTAAATCACTTCTAATTTTTCATTCTGCTTCCAACTTCTCAAATAATAATCTGCCTTAACCTGATAGTTTTTATAACCATTTGAAAAAACCGCTACAGGTATCTTTTTCCCATTAGCACTATCAGAAATATATTCAATTGTTGCAGGCGCTTTTTCTCCATCAAAATAATCCGGCTGTTGTGTAAAGAGTATATAACATCCAAAACAAACCAAGTAAAGAAATAATAAGCCCTTATACAATATAAATTTGTTTTAAAGAAAAGCACTTATTGTGGCAGCTCAATAAGTGCTTCAATTGAATCATTTTATTTTAATTCGCAGTCGTGGCAAGACTTCTAAAGTCTACCGGTACTAGTTTACTTACTCCTGGCTCCTGCATCGTTACCCCATAAATCACATCTACTGCACTCATCGTTTGCTTATTATGGGTAACAATAATGAACTGTGAATTGTTGCTAAACTTCTTGATCATCTGAGTAAATTTACCAATGTTTGCATCATCTAATGGTGCATCCACCTCATCCAGAATACAGAATGGAGCAGGCTTGATTAAATAAATTGCAAATAATAAAGCTGTTGCAGTCAGTGTCTTCTCCCCCCCACTCAATTGTGTTATGGAAGAAGGGCGTTTACCTTTTGGCTTGGCTACAATATCTATTCCTGTTTCTGCAAGATTGGTAGGATCTACTAAAACCATATCGGCCGTATCTTCTTCCGTAAATAAGGCCTTAAACACTTTCTGAAAATTTTCACGAACTTTATTGAAGGTATCCAAGAATTGCTGATTAGCAGTAGCTTCCACTTCCTGAATGGTTTGCAATAAACTGTCTTTAGCATTCACCAGATCATTCTTTTGTTCCAGAATAAACTCATACCTTTTTTTCATTTCAGTATATGCTTCAATTGCAGTTGGGTTCACCTCACCAATATTTTCTAACCGCTTACGCATCCTGTCTGAATTATTCTGCAGATCTTCTAAACTAGTTTCTGTAGTTCTGGGTTGATCTAAGATATCATCCAACTGCACTCGAAATTCAACACTTAGTCTTTCCTTCATTCCAGCCAACTGCAATTTCAATTCGTTCAACTTGTCTTTAATTTCTGTAACAAGATGATCAATCATTTCTTTACTCTTCACTTTCAAACGCAATTGACTTTCCTTCTCGTTCAAAATATTTCGGAGGTTATAATAAGCTTGGTCAGCTTCTCCCAACACTTTTTCTTCTATCTCTTTACTTCTAAGCAATTCTATTAATCCTTGATCTGCAACTAATTTTGAATGCTCACTCTCCAAAATATTATTCGTTACTTCTAATAGTTGTTTGGTATTAGCTACTATCTGATCATGTAGATCATTCAACTGATTTTCCTTAAATGTCAATTCCTGTTTTAAACTATTGATCTTACTTTGCTGACGGGTTAATTGCAAATTAATATCGTTAAACTGGACTAAAGCAAAGTTGTATTCTTGTTCAGACAGTTGATAATCCTGCTCCACCATTTTCATTTCAAGAGCTGTTGCATTGAGTTGATCATTCAATCCAAGCAAAGCTTCTCTTGTTTCTGCGATGGCTTCTTGCTCATCTTGTAATCGCTGTTCAAGATCTTCTAACCGCTGCTGTCCAGTAGTTTGTGCCAGTTGTAGATTTTCGTATTTATTACGTGCAGCAAACAATTGGTTTGTAAGTTGATTAATTTCGTTCTCTGTTTGCTTGATGGCATTATCCTTTAATCTTTCGTTATAAAGAATTACATCGTTGTGCTTGATTTTGATTTCGGCTTTCAATGCATTCACCACAGCATCTTGCAAAATAATCTCATCCTGCAGTTTCTCTAAATTTTTAACACGACCAATTTTTTTACCTTCAAATAAACCCACACTGCCTCCGGTTAAAGTGTACTTTCCTTTTACATATTTACCGCTCTTTTCCAGTACTACAGCACCATTGCTGTTGATGATTGCATCTTCGTTCTCGGCTATATAAACATTAGCCAAAAGGTATTCCGCTAACTTTTGATATTGAGGATCAACTTCTATCACATCCAGCGCTTTGATTGTATTTTCAGGCTGGTGTGTTTCAATTTTGATATCGTTGAATTTTTCTAAGAGGAAAAAGTTTGCCTTCCCTTTTTTATGATCATCCAGCAAATGAACCGCCTGCAATCCTTCCTGAAGATTATTTACTACATAGTAATTCAAATAGGGCTCCAGTACATTTTCAACAGCAGTCCGATAGGCTTCGGTAACATAAATAATATCTGATAAGATTGGAGCAGAATGATTCCAGTTGGGATTTTTGTGCAAAAATTTAATGCTCTCCGGATAACCATCCATCGAGTCAATCAAACTTTTTAATAATGCAAACTCATTACGCTTTGCATCCAGCTTACGACTTTCCTCAGCCAGTTCATTTCGCAGCGATTCCATTTGTGCCTGAGTTTCAAAGATTAACTCCTTAGTCTTTTCTTGTTCTTCAAGCAATACCTGCAGCTCATTTTTCTTCGATTCTAGGCTTGATTCTTTTTCTTCGAGTTCTATATTTAACTGTTGAACTTGATAAATTCTGTTTTGCTTTTCATCTATTTGTTGTGCTTGTGCTCTCTGTAAATTCTGGATACTAGTATCTGCAACTGCCACTTTTTTCTCAGCATCAAACTGGCTTCGCTGTATCTGCTGGTAACTGCCTCTTAATGCATCAACACCCGTTCTACGTTCATCAAAAATGCGGCGCTTTTCTTCCACATCCATTTTATAGGTTTCAGCACGATCTTGTAAATCCTGTAATCCTGTTACCTCTTCACCAACTTGCAATTGAGTAAATTCAATTGAATCACTAATGGTTTTTAACTGACCCGTAGCTTTATCTAAGAATTCTTTTAATCCAGTTTCTTTTTCTTTCAGGTAATGTAATTTCTGGGTAGCCAGGTTCTTATCGTTCTCTTTTCCACGCAAATTTTGAAGCAAATCGTTGAACGCATGCTGCATTGCCTGTAACGATTTTTCCTTTTCAATAAAGCCCAATTTCTCCTGCTCAATCGCGGCATCATCAGTAGCGATCTCAGCTTCTAACTGAAACTTTTTATTCACTTCCAAATCCTGCTGTTCGTTCAGTTGATGATAAGTGATATTAAACCCTTCCAACGAAGCTTTTGCTAATTCAATTGAAAGTTCTTTGTAATCCTTCTTGATTTCGAAATATTTTTCAGCCTTTTTTGCTTGATTTTCAAGTGTTTTGAGCTGATTATTAATTTCAAATAGCAAGTCCTCAATACGAGCTAAATCCTGTTCAGTAGCATCAAGCTTTGCTTTTGCTTCTTTTTTTCTGGTCTTATAGATTGTAATCCCCGCAGCCTGCTCCAACATGCGGCGTCGGCTATTTTCTTTATCCTTGATGATATCGTCTACCATCCCAAGTTCAATAATGGCATAACTGTCGGTACTTACACCCGTATCTAAAAATAAATTATGAATGTCTTTTAAGCGACAAGTCACATCATTAAGTCGATACTCACTCTCCCCATTTTTATAGAATCTGCGAGTAACTGTAACGGTACTAAATTCTGTTGGTAATAAATTCTTCGTGTTTTCGAATGTCAAACTCACTTCAGCCAAACCACTGGCGCTTCTTGTTTTGCTGCCATTAAAAACCAGTGCTTCGAGGTTTTCGCTTCGGAGGGCAGATATCTTTTGTTCACCAATCACCCAACGGATACTGTCAATGATATTACTTTTGCCACAACCATTAGGCCCAATGATCCCAGTAATTCCTTCATCAAAACTAACCACAGTCTTATCAGCAAAGCTTTTGAAGCCTTTTATTTCAAGCGATTTTAGTCTCACAGTTTTCCCATTTAATACCCGCGAACATACAAGAAAAGAGGAAGAAAAACGATTTCTTAATAATGTTTGTGCATAATAAGTGGAGAAAAATAGTTATATTAAATATTGAACAAATTGTTGGGTGATCCTGTTGCATATAAATACTTCTTTTAATAATCTATTTGGTAAGGCACTTACATATCATTTCATTCGATGTTCCATTCCCAACTGACTTTGGGATGGCCTACGATATATTTTATAAATTAGCTGCACTACAAGCCGAAGGAATTAAGATTCATTTACACTGTTTTGAGTATGGCAGAGGGGTACAGCCGAACCTAGAGACATACTGCGAGTCAGTAAACTATTATCCTAGAGAAAAAGGGCATAAAGCAATTTCATGGTCATTGCCTTATATTGTTGCGAGCCGAAAAAATGAAACACTAATTCAGAATCTTTTGAAAGATGAATACCCGATTTTTATGGAAGGCGTTCACTGTACCTACCCCATCATGGATCAACGATTCAAAAATCGGAATTGCTTTGTGCGACTTCATCATGTGGAATACCAATATTATCGAGACCTATTTCAAAGCAGTACTTCCCTTATCAAGAAATTATACTACTGTAACGAAAGTCGCTTACTGCATAAGTACGAAACTACCCTTGCAAAATGTGCTACATTTTGGGGAGTTACAGAAAAAGATGATGCAGTGTATCGAGATGAATTTGGTTGCAAGAACATCGAATATTTATCGCCCTACTTACCTAATTGGGAAATTGACTGTGAGGTAGGGATGGGAAACTATTGTTTATATCATGGCGATTTGAGTTTACCTGCGAATGAAAAAGCAGCTATTTGGTTATTAAAGAAAGTATTTAATAAATTAAAACTGCCATTGGTAATTGCTGGTAAAAATCCATCTGAAAAACTAATAGAATTAGCTCATGAACAAACTCATACCTGCATTGTAACGAATCCCACCGAAAAAGAAATGCAGGATATGATTTCAAAAGCACATATCAATGTACTCCCTTCTTTTGTCCATACTGGCATCAAAATAAAATTGATAAATGCCCTTTTTCATGGGCGACATTGTGTAGTAAATGAAGCAACAATTGAGGGTTCTGGATTAGCATCTGCCTGTTATTGTGGAACCACTCCTCTTGCATTTCAACAACTTATTTCTCAACTCTATCATCAACCATTTACTAAACAAGAAATTGAAGGCAGGAGAAAACTTCTTGAAGCTCAGTTCAATAATAC
>JAYUFN010000470.1:0-2769 GCA_043738705.1 Bacteroidota bacterium | reverse complement strand
TTTTTCAATCGCTGCTTTACTAGGTTTGGTTGCCATTCTAGCTTTTTTCTTTATCAGCGCCTTCTCAACCAATTCATTCATCTTTTGGATTACGATTTCTTTATTGCCCAACTGACTTCTAGATACCTGCGACTTTACCAACAAATTACCATCTGCAGAAATCCTATTAGATAATTTTTCCTGAATCCTAAGTTTCTGCACTTCAGAAAATTTTGGCGATGCTGCAACCTGCCAACGACCTTCTACCATGGTCTCTACCTTGTTCACATTTTGTCCGCCCTTGCCCCCACTTCTGGCAGTTTGAAACTGTATCTCCGATGTTATATCTATCTTCATTGCTGTAAAGTTAATTCTAAAAATTAGTATAATTTATGAGAGTGGTGATTCAAAGGGTGAGCGAAGCTTCTGTAAAAGTTGATAGCAATATTACTGGTGCTATTGGTAATGGTTTATTGGTTTTAATAGGCGTTGAAGACGCCGATGAGAAGGAAGATATTCAATGGATCAGCGGGAAGATCGTAAACCTCCGCATCTTTGATGATGAAAATGGGGTAATGAATAAGAGCTTACTCGACATTGATGGAGAGATATTATTGGTGAGCCAATTTACTTTACATGCCAGCACTAAAAAAGGGAATAGGCCTTCCTACATCAAAGCTTCAAAACCGGATATCGCAATCCCGGTTTACGAGCAACTAATTGAACAATTAAAAATCGACCTAGGAAAAAATATTGCTACAGGTATTTTTGGCGCAGATATGAAAGTGCAATTATTGAATAACGGCCCTGTTACGATTGTGTTGGACTCAAAAAATAAAGAATAGATGAAAAACGATATGACAATCGATCAAGCACAAAAAGAGGTAGACCAGTGGATCAAAACTATGGGGGTTCGATATTTTAGTGAACTTACTAATCTGGGCATTCTGATGGAAGAAGTAGGTGAATTGAGCCGGTTAATGGTTCGTAAATACGGCGAGCAGTCATTTAAAGAATCCGATAAAAATAAAGAGCTAGCCGATGAAATGGCCGATGTGCTATGGGTATTGATCTGCCTAGCTAACCAAACAGGTGTTAGCTTAACTGACGCATTAGAAAAAAATTTCGAGAAAAAAAATCTGCGCGACGCAACTCGTCATCAGGAAAATGAGAAGCTCCAATAGCCTTAAAATCCTATTTTTGCGGCATTATGAGTACGCAGCAGGATAATTTATTTCAGGCAATTATTTCCCATGCCAAAGAGTATGGCTTTGTATTTCCAAGTAGCGAGATCTACGACGGACTGAGCGCAGTATACGATTATGGTCCTTACGGGTCAGAATTAAAAAGGAATATTCGTGATTATTGGTGGAAGAGTATGACCCAGATGCACGAGAATATTGTGGGAATTGATGCAGCGATATTTATGCATCCAACAACTTGGAAAGCGAGTGGACACGTTGATAATTTCAGTGATCCAATGATTGATAACCGTGATAGCAAGAAACGTTATAGAGTGGATCATTTGATTGAAGCGAAAGCAGATTCGTTGAAAAGTGCAGGTAAAGAATCCGATGCGACCGCTCTTTTGGAATCGATGGATGCATTGCTGGCAAAAGATGATTTTGTTGGATTGAAGCAATTAATTGCGGATATAAATATTGTTTGTGGGGTGAGTGGTACTGCCAACTGGACAGATATTCGCCAGTTCAATCTCATGTTTTCAACGCAAATAGGTTCTGTTGCAGAAGATGCTGAAACGATTTATTTACGACCTGAAACAGCGCAAGGAATTTTTGTAAATTTTTTGAACGTGCAAAAAACTGCGCGTATGAAAATTCCATTTGGCATTGCGCAAACAGGTAAGGCTTTTAGAAACGAGATTGTAGCACGACAGTTTATTTTTCGTATGCGCGAATTTGAACAAATGGAAATGCAGTTCTTTGTTCGCCCTGGTACCGAAGGACAGTGGTACCAATACTGGAAAGAAGCGCGGTTACAGTGGCATTTAAGCTTGGGTATCAGTGCTGATAAATATCGTTACCATGATCACGTAAAACTGGCGCACTATGCAAAGGAAGCTTGTGATATTGAATTTGAATTTCCAATTGGATTTAAAGAAGTTGAAGGCATTCATTCAAGAGGTGATTTTGATTTAACGCAACATCAAATTTTTAGTAAAAAGAAATTACAATATTTCGATTCTGAAATTAATCAGAACTATGTGCCTTGTGTGGTTGAAACTTCTATTGGTTTGGATAGGATGTTCTTATTAATCTTATCGAATGCGTACGAAGAAGAAACGATCAATAAAGAAGACGGCACAACTGATAGCCGTGTGGTATTGCATTTTCCTGCAAAGATTGCACCCGTAAAACTTGCAATACTTCCATTAACTAAAAAAGATGGGTTGCCTGAGATTGCGCGCGACCTGATGAATGAGTGTAAACCATATTTCAAATGCTTCTACGAAGAGAAGGATGCAATTGGTAAGCGATACAGACGACAGGATGCAATTGGTACACCGTTTTGTGTAACGATTGATCATCAAACAAAAGAAGACAATACAGTAACTATCCGTTATCGTGATTCGATGAAACAGGAAAGAATCCTGATCAGCAAGATCAAGGATCTGGTTTTGGAAGAAACTTTTTAAATAAAAAAGGTCCCGTCAATTCGGGACTTTTTTTATTTATTCTTTTTAAACTGCATACCATCAACAGATAAACTTCCCACCTTTCCTTCGCTGTTCAATTGAAAAAGAACATTACTAGTGCCATACCATTTCTT
>JAYUFN010000469.1:0-2772 GCA_043738705.1 Bacteroidota bacterium | reverse complement strand
TATTTGGAGCTTTCTTAAGTTCCATCACTTTCATTCCGCAAGTATGGCTTGCTTGGAAAACAAAAAGTGTTGGAGATCTAAGTCTGGGAATGTTATTGATTGTATTCTCTAGTGTGATTGTATGGTTGGTATATGGATTCTATTTACACCTATTACCGGTGATCATAGCTAACTCAATTATTTTCGGTCTTTCAATTTTGCTACTCTATTTCAAATTTACTTTCCCAAAAAAATAAGTGACCCCATAAATCGAAAAAGCCACTCCAATAAGGGATGGCTTTTTCATTACAATTATTTTGGTTCCTGCAGGATGTAGGTTAATATTCGTCTTCATTGAACATAAAGTCTTCTTGACTTGGATAATCAGGCCAGATATCTTCGATGCTCTCGTACACTTCACCTTCATCTTCCAGTTCCTGTAAATTTTCAACTACCTCAATGGGAGCTCCACTTCGAATTGAATAATCAATCAATTCATCTTTGGATGCAGGCCAAGGTGCTTCTTCCAGGTAACTTGCTAATTCTAATGTCCAGAACATACCTATAAAATTTTTGCAAATGTAACCGTATATCTGAAACAACCAAACCTAAGTTTTAAAGGCAGTGTAAATAAAATATTAAAATTCAAGACTGATGGGTTGGCTTTTGTAGGTTTGCAAGGCTAATCTTAACTGAATCTGATGCTGAAAGCAGAAAATATTACAAAAAGTTATGGCCAATTGTCTGTTTTAAAAGGCGTTGCCATAGAGGTAAAAAAAGGTGAAATCGTAAGTATTGTAGGGTCTTCTGGTGCTGGGAAAAGTACTTTACTACATATTCTAGGTACGCTCGACAAGGCAGATTCTGGCAGTATCATCATCAATAATCAAGCTCTTGGTAGCTTAAAGGGAAGTGCACTAGCGGCATTTCGCAATAAACATATCGGATTTGTTTTTCAGTTTCACCATTTATTACCAGAGTTTACGGCATTAGAAAATGTTCAAGTTCCTGGCTGGATTGCAGGGAGGAAGAAAAATGAAGTGAAAGCAGATGCCATCGTGTTATTACAGAAATTAGGGCTTGGCAACCGGATGGAGAATACCCCTCAGCAACTTTCAGGAGGAGAACAACAGCGTGTTGCCGTAGCTAGAGCATTAATCAATCAACCCGTAATTGTTTTTGCCGATGAACCTACTGGCAATCTCGACAGCAAAAATGCAAGGGAGCTACATGAACTTTTTGTTTCTCTTCGAAACGAGTTCAATCAAACATTTTTAATCGTTACACATAACGAAGAACTCGCTTCAATGAGTGATAGAAGGTTGCACATGAAAGATGGGCGAATGGTTTAATTATGGGTTTAAACGTGGTTTCCAGGCAATCTCAGGAACATTAAGTTGCATCCCAATAAATCGGGCCAATACAAATAAGTAATCGCTCAACCGATTCAAGTATTTAATTACAAGGGGGTCAACAAATAATTCATGCTCCATCATATTTACACAACAACGTTCTGTTCTTCTACAAATACATCTTGCTACATGTGCTGTAGATATAGCCGTATGCCCTCCGGGTAATATAAAAAACTTCATTGCAGGTAACCTGTCCTGCATTTTATCGATTTCTTTTTCCAGAAAAACGATATCCTTTTCCAAAAGGTCCGGAATCTTCATCATGGGTTCTTTTTCAGGATCACAAGCGAGTGAAGATCCGATTGTAAAAAGCCTGTCTTGGATTTCTTTGAGTATTATTTTAATAGGGAGGTCCAGTAAGTGATCAGCCAATAAACCTATGTATGAATTCAATTCATCAACGGTGCCGTATGTATCAATGCGGATATGACTTTTAGCCACTTTGGTTCCACCAATTAAACTCGTTTTGCCAAGATCGCCTGTCTTGGTATAAATTTTTAATGCCATTTTTTTCAGAAGGAGATTTGATGAATATCCATGTGTAACAAAAGTAATTTTTAAAGGTTCAGTAAAAAAAAAGAGAGACTTCCATCTCTCCACATTTTCTCTACCATTTATTTGTTTAATGGCTATGGGTAACAGTATCCAATTCTTTCACTCTATCACTTTCGATTAACCCGTCTCTTAGTCTAACAATACGGTGTGCGTAGCCTGCAATTTCTTCTTCATGTGTCACCAATACTACCGTATTTCCAGCTTCTCGAATTTTCCCAAATATCCGCATTACCTCTACAGAAGTTTTTGAATCTAAGTTTCCGGTAGGCTCATCGGCCAATAGTAAAGACGGATTGTTTACAAGTGCGCGAGCAATTGCAACTCTTTGGATTTGACCACCGCTTAATTCATTTGATTTATGATGACTTCGATCGGCAAGATCAACCTTCTTCAAGGCTTCCATAGCCCTTTCCAATCTTTCTTTTTTATTTACCCCCGCATAAACTAGGGGTAGTGCTACATTTTCTACAGCAGTTAATCTTGGTAAGAGGTTAAACTGTTGAAATACGAATCCAATTTCAGTATTTCTAACCCCAGCCAAATCATCATCGAGCATCTTGCTCACGTCTTTTCCATTTAAGATATATCTACCGCCTGTAGGAGAATCCAAACATCCAAGAATATTCATAAGCGTACTTTTACCGCTACCTGAAGGCCCCATCAAGGCCACGTATTCGTTTTTAAAAATATTAAGTGTAATTCCTTTTAATACAGGTATGGCCTGATTTCCCATGAAATAACTTTTCTGAATATCTTCTAGTTTAATAATTGCATCGTTCATAAGCATCATTTTCTATTAGTAGGTTTTGTACTATTATTTTTTTAT
>JAYUFN010000468.1:0-7691 GCA_043738705.1 Bacteroidota bacterium | reverse complement strand
CCATTGTTTTAACCACTCCTGCTTGCCCAATGAAGGATATGATGCGCACAGCCTGCGAGAATGCGATCAAAATCCTTGTGAATAAAGCAGCTGAAATTTCAGTGAATTTCACTTCTAACACTTCTACTAATCGTAAAGACAAACAAGAGGTATTGGCGGGTGTAAGAAATATTATTGCAGTAGTTAGTGGTAAAGGTGGGGTGGGCAAAAGTACAGTTTCGGCAAATCTGGCTTTGGCGCTGGCAGAAGGGGGTGCTAAAGTTGGTTTGATGGATGCTGATATATATGGACCCAGTGTTCCCATTATGTTTGGTGTGCGGGGTGAGCGTCCGATGATGAAGGATGTGGATGGTAAGGGAATGATTGTTCCAATCAAAAAGTATGGAATTATTTTAATGAGTATTGGATTATTAGTGGATGAAAAAAATGCAGTTGTTTGGCGGGGTCCTATGGCGAGTAGTGCAATGCGTCAGTTTGTAACTGATGTTGACTGGGGAGAGCTGGATTATTTGGTGATTGATATGCCACCGGGAACTGGCGATATTCATTTAACCTTGATGCAAACAGTACCAGTTACCGGTGTTGTAATTGTTACTACCCCACAAAATGTTGCATTAGCCGATGCAAAAAAAGGTATTGCAATGTTTGGTCAGGCACAGATCAATGTGCCAATTATAGGCTTGGTAGAAAATATGAGTTATTTTACTCCTGCCGAATTACCAGACAATAAATATTATCTTTTTGGTAAAGAGGGGGGGAAGAGACTTGCAGACGAATACGATTTATCGTTCCTTGGTCAGATTCCACTAGTACAATCGATTCGAGAAGGAGGTGATTCAGGAATCCCTTCTATGGTAGGTGATGACGAAATTAGCAAAAAAGCTTTCCGTGATTTTACTTCTGCAACAGTTAGAAATATTGCTATGCGCAATGCCAATATGCCCAAAACACAAATGATCAATATTACCGAGCAATAGTAAAGGATTTAATTATTTGGGTGCTAAGAAAATAATAAGAGCCCAGTTGTAAAATAACTGGGCTCTTATTATTAATGCGGGGTTCTAATCAGGTTAAGCTAATTTTTTTGCAGTATCTAAGCGTTCTGCAACGTTATCCCAATTAATGATATTGAAAAGTGCATCAACAAAGTCGTTGCGTTTGTTTTTATACTTTAAATAATAAGCGTGTTCCCAAACATCAATCACTAACAAAGGGATAACCCCCCACTGAGTTAATTTCTCATGATTTTCGCATTGCATAATTGTTAATTTTTTTGAATAAGGCTGGTATCCTAAAATACCCCAACCTGCCCCATCTACATTTTTTGAAGTAGCTGCGATATAGGTTTTTAACTTATCGTATGAGCCAAAATCCTTTTCAATATCTCTCAATAATTGACCCTCTGGATTTGTTTTTTTATTAGTGAGATTAGTCCAAAAAATACTGTGTAAGACATGACTTGAAAAATGAAAGGATAATTTTTTTGTCCAGTAATCAACGATCTCAAAATTATTATCATCCATTGCTTTCCTGATCATAGCCAAATCTTTATTTGCGGCTTTAACGGCTCCGCCGTGATGAAAAGTATAGTGCAAGTGGGTAGTTTCTTGATCCATAAAAGGCTCAAGAAAGTTGTCGTTATAAGGCAAGGACGATTGAAAGAAATTACCGTTTTCATCAGTTAATTTATCGAGCCCATTGTTTTGAACGTTTTGAGCAAATATGCTTGATGCAGGTAAGATGGAAGCTCCGGTAAGGATCGTGGCATTCTTTAAAAAAAGTTTACGGTTCATTGTTTTAGTTTATAGGTTATTTTGTTTGTTAATATATCCATTTTAAAGCCAATCCCATCAATCTTAGGTTGCGCTCTTGTAATCCATTTCATAAACCAACTTGTGAAAACAAAATACGATGTTTTTATGAAGCTTTTTTATGTTTAAATTCGAGCTATGTATAATATAGAACATTTTAAAGCTTCTGGTGAACAGGAAGTATTAGCTTTTATGAAAGCGCATCCTTTTGTTACTATCTGTGGAATTGACAAAAATAATCTCCCGGTTGCAACTCATGTTCCAGTACTCATTTCTGAACGTGAGGGGAAATTTTTCTTGCAAGCGCATATCATGCGAAAACAAGATCATCATATTGCTTTTGAATTGAATGCTAATGTACTCGTTATATTTCAAGGAGCAAATGCCTATGTAAGTTCAAGTTGGTATGTAGATGATGACAGAGGAAGTACCTGGAATTATCAGGCTGTTCACGCAAAGGGAGTATTGAGGTTTTTAACCGATAATGAGCTCCTTGATTTATTAACGAATTTAACGGCACACTTCGAGAAAGATCCCAATTCTTCGTCGCAGGTAAAAAACCTAAATGACGATTATATGAAAACAAATATGAAGGCGATTGTAGCATTTGAGATTGCAGTTACGGACTTGCAACACGTTTTTAAAATGAGCCAGAATCGAAATAAAAAAAGCTATCATCAAATTATAGAGAAATTAGAGGAGGGTGACCCTAGCGCTAATTTAGTAGCCGAAGAAATGAAAAAAAGTAAAAATAAATTTACTGATTAATGAAACTGTCTATCGTTTTAAGCTTCTTAATTTGTTCATCCTGTATGACCGGCAAAGTTCCACACAGTAATAATTTTGGATCAACCATATTTGATAAAGAAGGTCATAGAGGGTGCAGGGGACTTATGCCTGAAAATACCATTCCTGCTATGTTGTACGCTATTGATCTTGGAGTTACTACACTGGAAATGGATGCCAGTATTAGTAAGGATAAACAAATATTTCTTAGTCATGAGCCTTTTTTTAATCACGAGATTACCACAACGCCAGATGGGAATAATATTACTGAGGCTGAGGAGAAAAATTATAATATGTATCAGATGAATTATTCTGAGATACAGAAATATGATGTAGGATTGAAGCCGCATCCACGATTTTCCAAACAGCAAAAAATAGCAACTATAAAACCGTTGCTTTCTAATTTGTTCGATACAGTAACTGCCTATTGTTTACAAAAAAGAAAGGCGATACCCCAATTCAATATCGAAACAAAAACGAACCCTGCAACTGACTTTCTTTATCATCCCGGTCCAGATGAATTTGTTGAATTGTTGGTTGCAGTAATTAAGACGCACAAAATGGTTGGGCACGTTATTATCCAGTCGTTCGACATTAGAACTCTTCAATATCTTCATACCCATTACCCTGATTTCAAAACGGCTCTTTTGATCGATGCCTATGATAAAAAACCTTTCGCTTTGCAGTTGAAAGCGCTTGGTTTTATTCCTTCTATTTATAGTCCTGCTCATGAATTGGTTACAGATTTATTGGTAAAACAATGTAGAGATGCGGCTATTCAAATCATACCATGGACTGTTAATGATTTGCCAACTATGGAGGTCTTAAAAAAAATGGGAGTGAGTGGAATTATTTCTGATTATCCTAACTTGTTTGAATCTTTGAAATAAGCTTTTTTTAGCGCAACTTTGTTAACAAACGATTGTAGTATGAAGAAGCAAATACAAGAAATAATTATTACACTCGATGGTTTTTCCTCCTGTGGTAAAAGCACGCTTGCTCGCGAATTAGCAGATGAGCTAAACTATGTTTTTATTGATTCAGGTGCTATGTATCGGGCTATCACTTTGTATTTCTTACGGCAGCATATCGATTGGAAGTATGCCAAAGAAGTTATTGCTGCTTTAGAAGAGATTAGTCTAGATTTTCAATATAATGAGCAGTCGAGGATTTCCGATATCTATTTGAATGATGAAGATGTGGAAGCGATGATTAGAGATATGCTCGTAAGTGAGCATGTTAGTGAAGTAGCTGCTATAAAAGAAGTTCGAGAGTTTGCAGTTGCACAGCAGCAATTGATGGGTAAGAAAAAAGGGATTGTGATGGATGGAAGGGATATTGGTACTACCGTATTTCCAGATGCGGAATTAAAAATATTCGTTGTTGCTGATGCTACAGTTCGTGTGGAAAGAAGATTCAAAGAAATGTTTGAAAAAAATCAAAACATAACGATAGAAGAAGTTAAATCGAATCTCGAGATGCGCGACTATATTGATAGCCATCGTGAATTTAGCCCACTCCGAAAAGCTACTGATGCAATTGAATTAGATAATAGTCTTTTAACAAGAGAAGAGCAACTTGAAATTGTATTGAAATGGGTGAAGGCAGTTTTAGCAAAAAATCAAAAAAATATTTTATAAGTCCAATAAATAGCTGTTTAAATTACTCGTAACTAATTTATCCGAAATTAAACTAATTGCAGTAAAGTTGTTAATTACTTCTAATGCACCATTTATCAATAATTCATCTTTTGTAATTGCATCACCGATACCGATTGTTTGCATACCTGCCGCAACTGCTGATTGGATGCCACTATTGGCATCTTCAAAAACAATACAATTTGCTGGAGCAATCTGCAACTTTTCTGCCATTTTTAAATAGGGTTCCGGATCTGGTTTTCCCTTATTTACGTCGTGAGCCGTTATGAAATTTGTGAAGGATGATGCGATACCAACTCTTTCAAGCATCTGATACATCCTCTCGTGGTGAGAACTTGTTGCTACTCCCATTGGGAAATTGATCTTGGTTAGGCTGTTAACGAAATCTGCAATACCTATAATGCCTTCTGGAATCATTGCTTCATCAAATAGGTATCCTGAATGTTGAATTTCTTTTTTTCTTTCCGCAGATACATGCGAAAAAAGACCTTCAATTGTTGCAGTTACTTTTCTACCAAAGACCCATTCGCGAATCATCGAATCTGTAAGTTTAAATCCTTCCTTTTCGGCCCATCCATTCCAAAACTCAATGATAAATGGATTACTGTTGATGATAACTCCATCCAGATCAAAAATGATTGCTTTGATTTTTTCTGTCATGTATTTTAATTGATCAAACTTTACCAGCCTCCGTAAAGGCCCATTTTTAATGCTTTCCTATATTTGCGCATATCGAAGCTGTACAAGAAAGGTGCTCTGTGTGCGCCACCTTTGCGTGTTTCTTTTAGTCGCTTTAAAATTCCAAATCCCATCATCCTCCTTTGAAAGTTTCTTCTGTCGAGCGGTTTATTTAAAATAGTTTCATAGAGCTTTTGTAATTCCGGCATTGTAAATTTATGGGGCAATAAATTATATCCCAGCGGTAAGTGATTCAATTGTAATCTTAGAGTATCCAATGCTTTATCTAAGATCTGTTTGTGGTCCATAAATAATTCATTGATCTCATTTAAATCCCACCAGCTACAATTTTGTGCACTAGCATCGGGTGTTGGTATCACATGCGCAAATTCTACTAGCGCATAATAGCCAACAGTGATGAATCTTTTTGAAAGCCAATGATCAGGACCGATCTCGATTCCTTCCTTCTTGAAACTCAGTCGGTGCACATTCCAGTCAGAACGATCAGGTGAACCAAACACATGAAACTGCTGTAGAAAAATGTTGTTGATTCCTGTTCTTTCTTTTAATACTCTAATAGCTGCGTCATCAATGTGTTCTTCTTTAAATACAAATCCTCCCGGTAAAGCCCAAAGGTCATTCGATTTTGATTTGAGTAGTAACACTTTTATTTCATTATCATGAAAACCAAAAATGACACAGTCCAATGAAACGGAGGGCTGGAACAGTGCTTCTCCTTCGAGTAACAGGGTTCTTAAATTTTTATTTAACGACATCTTATCTCGAAAATAACACAAAAAACGCTCTTATTTAATTTCAGAAATCACTGAATTATCGGTAACATTGTGTCGTAACGACGCATTATTATGAAAAAGCTTGACCTACACCACAATTTATTGGTGCTAAAAAGCATTTATACTCTTTTCTCCTTTAAAATGGTTACAAATCCTGCGAAAAATAATCATCCGTGCCATATAAATAACTGCTCACCCAAATTCGAATCTAGATTAAATATTGAAAGAATTTGCTCATGGTTTTCATGAGCTTTTTTTTAAACCAACTATTATGAATCACCGTAGAATTTTTTTAAAGCAAGCTGCCACCCTCGGATTAGGTTCCGTTTTATTTAATCAAAGTGTTTTTGCAAATGGATTTTCAAGTAAGTCGAAATATCCAGGAGAAGGGTTACAATTATATACACTTTTTGGCTTGATCGATCAGGACGTAGAAGGCTATCTGGAAAAGATTGCTAAAGTGGGTTATAAAGAAATTGAATCTGCATTCAGTAAGCTCGGAGGTTATTATGGAATGGCTCCACGAACTTTTGCCGCCGTGGTAAAAGATAAGGGGATGACATGGCGATCACACCACGTAATAGGAGCTCCCTTTAAAATGCCTCCCGGATCAAAAATGCCATTAGGAGCCGATGGTAAACCAATGGTGATCCCACCAATGAAAAATTTACGCGACAATTATCAAGAACTAATAGATGAAGCAGCAGAAGGCGGCATTACATATCTTGTTTGTGCTAGTACACCTATCGGAACTTTAGATGAAGTAAAAGCTTCCATCGAAGTGCTGAATATTGCTTCTGTCGCCGCAAATCAGGCAGGTCTTCAATTTGCTTATCATAACCATGATAGGGAGTTTAAAGCAATTGATGGGGTTGTGCCTTATGATCTGATGCTTAGTCAAACAAATCCAGATCTACTAAAGATGGAATTAGATTTGGCATGGGCAATGAAAGCAGGGAAAGATCCTATTAAAATGTTCCAGGAAAATAAAGGCAGATTTCATTTATGGCATGTGAAAGATCTTGATAAGAATAATGAAAAAGTATTAGAACTTGGAAAAGGTTCCTTTGATTTTAAGTCCATTTTCGATCATGCGAAAGAAGCTGGTATGAAATACTTTTTTGTTGAGCAAGATGGTGCACCTAGCCCGATTGAAAACATTACAACCAGCTATCAATATATTCATAAACTTTTACAGCAATAAGTATTCACATGAAAAAGAGGCTCAGTATTACAGTTTGTATGATCTTAAGTATAACTGTATTTGCACAAAATGATATTACTACAAAAGCCAAAGCATTGTTGGCTAAAATGACAGTTGAGGAAAAGATTGGACAGTTAAATTTATTAATTCCTGGGGGTGCAGCAACTACTGGTTCAGTAGTAAGTTCTGATGTTGAGGTAAAGATAAAGAAGGGGCAAGTAGGTGGATTGTTTGGAATCTACACTCCTGAAAAAGTTCGTAAAGCACAGGACCTTGCTGTGAAAGAATCAAGATTACATATTCCAATGATTTTTGGTCTTGATGTAATTCATGGACACAAAACAATTTTCCCAATACCATTGGGTTTATCTGCTTCATGGGATATGGGATTGATTGAAATTTCGTCGCAAGTTGCAGCAAAAGAAGCTACAGCTGATGGGCTGAACTGGGCTTTTTCGCCAATGGTTGATATTGCCCGTGATGCCCGCTGGGGAAGGATTTCAGAAGGTTCTGGGGAAGATCCTTATTTGGGTGGTGAAGTAGCAAAAGCCGTGGTGCACGGCTACCAAGGTAAAGACTTAGCGGCTAAAAATACGATGATGGCATGTGTTAAGCACTTTGCTTTATATGGTGGTGCTGAAGCAGGTAGAGAATATAATACTGTTGATATGAGCAGGATTAAAATGTATGAGTATTATCTGCCTCCTTATAAAGCCGCTATTGATGCCGGCGCAGGAAGTATAATGAGTTCGTTTAATGA
>JAYUFN010000467.1:0-2781 GCA_043738705.1 Bacteroidota bacterium | reverse complement strand
CTGGTAAAAATTAAAAACATGATGAGCCTGTTTGTTTCTTCGCCAATCACTCCGCTTTGCCCTATGACTTCGTTTGTTTGTTGTAAAAGATTTTGCTGTTTTAAAAAGTTGGTGGCTTGTTCTTCTTGCTCTTTGGTTAATGTAACTTTTGCTTGCTGGATTTTTAGTTTGTTGTTGTCTATTTGTTGCAGCCTGTAATCTTCAATAAGGTTAATTAAATTTCCAACTGCTTTATGTACATACACAGTTGAGAGTGTAAAACGTTCTGCAATACTTTTTATTAATTTATCGGTTTGGTTTTCATTGTACAGGTCTAAGCTGTGGCGGATGGGCTGGAAGTTTTTAAATTCTACTTTTAATGTTACTCTCATGCTTTGTAATCCTTCTATTCTGATGCCCCCTAATAATGCAAAAAGTATTTCTTCGTATTTCCATGTTACATACTCTGGGTTGTGGTGGTTTAATTGTTCCATGTGCATAAATATTTTAAACTTTCTTTTTAAGACTTATAAGTCGCAAATGTAAATGATTGTTTCGTTTTAAACAAGCCGTATTACCATTGCTAAAGACCTTTTATACACATATATTTGCCTAAACACTGTTTTATCAAGTCTTTTAAATACTTATTAGTATGACAATAGGAGAACATATCATGCTCTTACGCAAGCAAAAAGGATTATCACAATCCGAACTGGGCAAAGCTATTGGAACATCAGGCGATGTAATTGGGCGCTATGAAAGAGATGTAATTACACCCTCTATAGATGTTATTGTTAAAGTAGCCGAAGCCTTAGAAGTGTCAATTGATTTTTTAGTAGGTAAGAGTAAAATGATTTTAGATAAACAAGCTGTAAAAAGATTAGAAGATATTACCAAACTTCCTGACGATAATAAAATTTTTGTACTTAATCTTATTGATATGGCATTGAGAGATTTTAAAGTAAAGAAAGTTCATGCTTCGTAAGAAGAGCAGGAATAACATAGTAAGCGCTTAAAAACTAATTCTTATGGCAGTATTATTTGATAATAAATTGAGACCAATAACTACCAAAATTGCATATCTTAAAACAGATATAAACTTAATAATTGAAGAGTTTATTAATTGGCAAATGCCTCTAATTGCAAAACATAATAATTCATTTTCTAAACTTATAATAAAAAGTGATCTAAAAAAAACACTGCTAGATTTATGCCCATTAACTACAGCTGAACGCAGAAGATACCTATTCGTTCCCACTCAATCTAAATGGGTTGCTTTTTTTGATAATGGACATACAGGAACTGATAGAACTATACCTGAAGTGCTATCTAAAAACTTAAATGCTGAGTGTGTCTATTTTTCCTATGATCCTAACACTGAAGAAACGCTATTTGACTATTTCAAAAAAGTAGACAATAATGAAATTGATTTATCTAGGTCAATTGCTACTATTAATGAAGGAGGGTGGAAATTTTACCAATATGGAACTCCTTTGCCATTCGAAAAGCAAGAAAATTATAAAATAAGACAAATTAAAAGCCGATTTAATTTTAATTTACTCTCTGAGTATTTAAAAAATTTAGACATAAATGCTTTTGATGAAAATTATTATAATACATCAAAAGGATCTATTTTGTTAGATAAGCAAGGTCGAAAATTCGATAATACTAAAGAGTTAACTCTCAAGCAAGCACAAGATTTTTTTATTTCATGATAATAAGTTCAACTTTACCTGCACTCGGATCATTAGCTTTTATCCTATCTGCATGACCTGCACCTCTGCCTGAACTTGGAGTATCCCACTCTACATAATTTCTTTTACCATCCAAGGTGTATTGTAAATCTGGTCTGTTAACTCCAACGTGATTTCCATTAACATCGACTTGTTGTTGGTCTATCCTAATGTCAGTTGCACCTTCTTTCTTTAATTCTGCTACTCTATTCTGAACAGCAGTATTTTGACTTTTACTTTTGCCTATAGTACGACCTTGTGTAGAGAGTGCAGGAGGAGCCTTCTTATTTACCCCTAAAGCAACATCTTGCTTTAATCTCTTTAAACTTTTTAACTCATTTCTAATATTTTTTAGGCCATTATAAATATTTTTTATGCCATCAGCTATCATTACAACATTAATCGCATTTGAAGCATCTGTCCCAATTGTTTTAGCTAAATTAACTATTGCTTCAATTTGTTCTAATGATGTAAAAGAATTTAATTCTTTCTTAGTAAGAGTAGTTAAGCTTTGATTAAGATATTTTTCTGGAATTAATTTCCATTCGCCGTTGTATAAAACAAAGTTAGCCTGTATCCCATGTTCAGAGGCTTTATATTCGTAAGTCCAATCAATCAAACCTAAAAAAGTTTGAGGAATATAACCCAATATATCTTGTGATGCCGCAAGTTTAAGCATTGAATTGCCATTTTTGTCCGCATCCAAAAAAACATAAAAATAATACTCTAATCCATCTAAATCAATTCCACTAATTGGAGAGTTAGTTGCAAATTGATACGGTGTTAATTCTGGATATTTTTTTGTAAAGGGATCCACACTAAAAAACTTTCCCAACCTACCATCATAAATTCTCATTCCGTAATCCTGTATTCCTTCCCCTGCATCTTTATCATTCTCCTTCCCGTTAAACCCGTAACGGTATTTAGTATTTGGTTGTGAGTATTTACGACCTGGCATCGCCATACCGAACGGGTAATAATCATTTGCCGTCACCACATCCGCATTGTAATACGCAATTAAATTAGGATTGGTAGTTGAAGCAATTCCTATCTTCTTATCGGAGATTGT
>JAYUFN010000466.1:0-7726 GCA_043738705.1 Bacteroidota bacterium | reverse complement strand
ATCAAAAATCTGCCGAAGAAGATGAGTTGGGTAAGGGCAATCTTTTTGCAACAGGCTTGGTAGCAGGAGGGGCAGTAGCCGGAGTAGTGATTGCTTTTATTGCAGGCTCTGATGGAGGAGAAAAATTTTTAAACGCAATTAGTATTGAAGATAAGATGATTGATGCCATTTCTAAAGGAGGTTATTTTATCTTGGGTACTGCTTTCTTTGCTGCAATGGGTATGATCTTGTATCGTGTTGCTCGAAAAAAATAATTGTTTGCCCCCCCCATGCGAATAAGTAAATTGTAAATCGTAAAACGAAAATGCTCAAGATGCTTTTAATCTCATTAAAACCTAATTCAGGAAAATTGGGATATCCTGTATTTAAGTTGCTAAAATTAAGGCTGGTTCTATTACTGTTATTTTTCCAGTTTTCTTTATTTGCTCAAAATGGGGGATTGGTGAACGGGAAAATTCCGATAGACTATAACAGGTGGTATCAACTTAATAATGTAAGCAATGATGCCAGAGGATTATTTGATGGCATTTTAAATGCAAATGTAAATTTTGGTTATGGCTTGGTCTTAAATAACTGGGATATGTATTATCCAGTTTTAAAAGGCGAAATAATTCAAATCGATAAAATCAGAATGTATGATTGGGAAGGCGTATTTACCGATCAGCCTGTAACTATTTATGCAGTCGACGATAAATTTCAACGTACCGTTATTGGAAGGTTTACGGGTCCTAGTTACGACAGATGGGTTGGGCCGTATGTGGATAGTCCGGATGTATATAATTTGATTACTCCAGTAACCAATATAAAGTATATTCAAATAAATACCTATGGGCCAATGCCAAGTGAATTGGAATTCTACGGAAATTATCAAAGCCCTGACCCAATTATTTTTAAGCAACCTACCGTAAAAATTAATAATCTTTTTGGGACAAATGGATTTGAGTGGAATGTATTACAAACAGATGGATACGATATTAATCCTAAATCAATGGGTCTTGCAAAAAAAGCATTCACTGGATTTAGACATTATCTGAATTGGGGCAGAGTTGAAACTTCAGAAGGCGGATATACTTATAACCCCAGTTTTTCAGGTAGTTGGAATCTCGATACGATATATTCATCTTTTAAACAGGCAAATATCGAAGTGTTGGTTTGTATTCAGAGCCAACCAGGTTATATGCTGAATACTTATCCGCCAGCCCGACAAAATGCAGAAAATGTTCCTGTAAAATTCGGGAAAGATTTTAGCCTTCCGCAATCATATATTGAGATGGGGAAAATGGCGTTTCAATTTGCTGCGCGATACGGCGCTAATGCTGATGTAAATCGAGCTTTACTTTCGGTAAATTCTACTCCAAGATGGACAAACGATCCCCCCAATATTATCAAAACAGGATTGAATTTGGTTAAGTATATGGAGTGTAATAATGAAACCGATAAATGGTGGAAAGGAAGAGATGCTTATCAAACAGGTCGAGAATATGCAGCAAATCTTTCTGTATTTTACGATGGTCATAAAAATTCGATGGGCACGGGTGTCGGTGCAAAAAATGCAGACCCGTCTATGCTTATCGTAGCTGCCGGAACTGCATCAGCTACGCCGGATTATATTAGAGGAATGGTAGATTGGTGTGCTGAATTTAGAGGATATCTTCCGAATGGCACAGTCAACTATTGTTGGGATGTTATCAATTTTCACTTTTATTCGAACGATGCAAATGATTCGCAACATGGGTATGCAACAAAAGGAGTTGCACCCGAGGTAGGAGGTCTGGTTTCTGTTGCTACGAAATTTATAAATACTGCTAATCAATACGTAAGTAATCAGCCTGTTTGGTTAACAGAAATTGGCTATGACCTAAACCCCTTAGGAAGTGCACAATTTGCTCAGGCAATTGGTAATAGAACCGTACAAGAAACGCAGGGCGACTGGTCGTTGCGCAGCATTTTACTTGCCGCAAGAATAGGATTAGAGCGAGTTTTCTTTTATGAAATGTACGACGATAATCCATTTGGTGGTCAGTTTGCAACATCTGGCTTTTTAAATGATAGTACACTCCGACCAGCTGCTGACTTTAGTAATCAGGTGATTCGAAATTTTGGTAATTATGTTTTTAAAGAAAACCTTGCACATAACCCCGAAGTAGATCGATATGAATATTTGAAACAATCAATGTATGCTGTATGGATGCCTACGCAAAGTGCAAGCACAAAAAATATTAGTCTGGAAGTTGGTAAGATGGACTCTGTATCGATCTATTTTCCGAAAACCGCTTCCGATACGATGTTAGTTGCGAGAGCTACAAATACGATGTCTACAATAACATTAACTGCAACCGAAACACCACAGTTTCTAATCCCGCACTTACATCTGATTGATTTGCTAGATTTTAAAATAACTGGAAATATGGATAGGAAAGTTGATTTGAGTTGGATAGTAAGTCAGGATACAACGGTACAATCTTTTGCAATCGAAAAGATGAAAGAATCGGATAAGACTTTTTATCCGCTGGCAATTATTCAACCTAATGCGATACGAGCAAAAATGCCAACTTATACGTTTAAAGATACTTCGGCTAATTTGGGCTTCAATCATTACCGCTTAAAAATATTGTTGAGCACTTATTCTTATTTCTATTCTGGGGTAGTAGAAGCCTTCGTAGGTAAATTAATTACTTATCCTAATCCCTTTACTCAATCCATTACGATCCAAGGATTAGCTGGTGATCGAAGCAGTACTTTAAGTATTTATTCTTTGGGTGGGTTGCTTGTTAAAACTGCAACGGTTAATGGAAAAAGTTATCAGTGGAATCTCAATAATCTTGCTAGCGGTGTTTATTATCTAGTTGCAGACGATGGAATTAGTAAGCAAAAATACAGCATCCATAAAATGCCAAAAAACTAAAACTTTGTGATCAAGAAGCAGCGTTTACCAAAATTTTAGCAAATCACTTTAGCAACCCGTTAAACTTGATTGATTCAAATCTATCCAAATTCAAAGCGCGGATATGAAAATCACAAGGATGCTAAAAAATTGCACGGTTGGAACTTTATTAACCGTAGTATTTTCATTTACACAGATCAATCATCAGGAAGGGTTCAGGGGTATTAGAATGCCTTATAAAAAAGCCGGACTCAATAAGCGCCAGGCCGCAGCACATTTACTCAACCGCTTTACTTTTGGTCCACGCTCGGGAGATGTGGATGCTGTGGTAAACATGGGGCTTGAGAGCTGGTTAGCAGAACAATTAAAAGCTAATTTAAACGATACTGCTTTAGAAAATCGCTTGCAGAATATGGATGCATTACAGATGAGTAATGAAAGCCTTGTAAATACCTATTTAAACCAAGCTCAGATTATAAAATTAGCAATTAAGAATAATGTGATCCATAAGGACTCTACTGGGAATGCCGATAAAAAAGAATATAAAGAAAAAATAAAAACTTGGATGGACCAGCAGGGCTTGAAGCAGTTTCAGGATCTACAAACACAACTCATTAATCAAAAAATTCTAAGGGCGTCATATAGTAATAATCAATTGCAAGAAGTGCTAACAGATTTCTGGTTTAACCATTTTAATGTATCCCTCACTAAGCCTCAGTGTCAACAATTTATTCTTCCATTTGAACGGGATGCGATTAGGCCCCATACGATGGGTGATTTCAAAGAATTACTGATTGCAACTGCTAAACATCCAGCCATGCTAAAATACTTGGATAATTCCTCTAGTGTTAGTAATAATAATGAACTCTCTAAAAGACCTGGCAAAGTTGCTGCACAAAAAAAGATAGAACAATTAAGCATTGCTAAAATATCGGATACTACTAAATCTGCAAATGCATTTGTGCAACAAGCAATCAATGCTAGAAAAGTTCAGGGATTAAATGAAAATTATGGCCGCGAAGTAATGGAACTTCATACACTTGGGGTTGAAGGGGGTTATACGCAACAAGATGTAACCGAAGTTGCTAGAGCTTTGACTGGGTGGTCAATGAAACCGATGGACAGAGAAGGGGTAGGCAGAAAAATAATGGATCGTATTGATGTTGAGAAAATGCAAAAACAGGGATTCGTAACAGAGGGTGATTTTTTTTATCGTGCTGATAAACACGACGATGGAGAGAAAAAAATATTGGGAAAATTGTTTCCTGCTAATGGCGGATATGAGGAAGGTATGAAAGTGTTTGAAATGTTAAGTACTGAGCCAAACACCGCAAAATTTATTTGTAAAAAAATCGCAATCCATTTTGTAAGCGATCATCCTTCTGATGCTTTAGTAAAAGAGATGGCTCAAACCTTTTTGCGGCATCATGGAAATATCACAGAAGTAATTTTAACCATGGTAAGTGATATTGAGTTCTGGAAAGAAGATGCAGTTCGCGAAAAAATTAAATCGCCTTTTGAATTAGCTATCAGTGCGATTCGTTCAACCAATGCGGAAGTGAAGATGCCCATGCAAATATTTAATTGGTGTAGCAGAATGGGGCAGCGTATTTATTTTTATCAAGCACCTACTGGTTTTCCTGATAAAGCAAGTTATTGGATCAATACCGGCTCGCTTTTAAACAGAATGAATTTTGGTCTGGCATTTGCAACTGGTAAGATTCCCGGAGTTACCCTCGATCTTCTTGCGCTTAATCAACATCATGAACCTGAAAGCGCGGAAGAAGCTTTGAAAATTTATAGCCATCTTTTATTGCCAGAAAGGAACCAAGATGAAAATATTAAACGATTAATATCCTTAATAAAAGATCAACAAGTACCAGACAAGATTGTTTTAGCTGCTAATAATTTACCCAAACCAACTTTAGAAACAGACATGGATATGATGGATTCGCATGGGCAACGTAATGAACGACAACAGGAGAAAGCGATGTTGAGTAAGAAAAATATTTCGGTTAAACCAACTTTATTAACGGGCAATAATTCTACTGTTGCACAAGTAACAGGAGTAATCATTGGGTCGCCGGAATTCCAGAGAAAATAAAATTAGTGTTATGGTGAATCGTAGAGCATTTATGAAATCGGGCGCATTAGCGCTGTTCGCAACAGGCTTCAGTGGCTTACCCAATTTTATTGCGCAGGCAGCCAATAGCCACAAAATCTTAATGCCGTATAAAAAAAATAAAATACTCGTTTGTATTTTTCAAAGAGGCGCAATGGATGGATTGATGGCTGTTAGTCCTTATGCAGATAACAATTTAAAAATATTACGTCCCGGCTTGTATATGAGTCCTTCTGATAAGGAGGGGTCTTTGTTTGACCTTGATGGAAAATTTGGATTGCACCCCTCTCTTGCAGCATTTAATTCTTTGTTCAAAGAGAAACGTATGGCGATTGTTCATGGTGTAGGTAGCCCCAATAATACTAGAAGTCATTTTGATGCGCAGGATTATATGGAAGCCGGAACTCCGTTTAATAAAGGCACTTCGAGTGGTTGGTTGAATAGGGTAGAAGGCTTATTAGGACACGATGCAACAGCTTTTCGGGCAGTGAGTTTAACCAATGCATTACCCAGAAGTTTTTATGGTGATAATGAAGCTTTGGCGATTAGTAATTTGCAAGATTTTGCTCTGCAAGTTCGTAGCAATCCAGCAGTAAATAATTTAACTGCAAAAAGTTTTGAGGAATTGTACGATCAAACATCCAGTAGCCTACTGAATAAAACAGGGAAGGAAAGCTTTGATGCAATGAAAATGTTGAATGTGGATACCATAAAAAATTATCAGCCTGCAAAAGATGTGGTATACCCAGCATCTCCACTTGGAAATTCTCTAAAGCAGATAGCGATCTTGGTTAAAATGAATGTGGGATTGGAGCTAGCATTTGCAGAGAGCGGCGGATGGGATACCCACGTGAATCAGGGAACAACGAATGGTGCACTAGCAAGAAATTTAAAAGACTTCAGCGATTGTATTGCAGCTTTCTGGAAAGATCTTGCCGGCTATCAGGATGATGTAACAGTAATGACCATGACCGAATTTGGAAGAACAGCATTTCAGAACGGTACGGGTGGAACAGATCATGGAAGGGCCAGCTGTTTATTTATTTTAGGAAATGATGTGCAGGGGGGTAAAGTATATCAGAATATCAAATCACTCGCGAAAGAAGAACTTGAAGATGGACGGGATCTGCCTGTGACCACCGATTGTAGGTCGGTATTTAGCGATGTGGCAAATAATCATTTAAAAATTAGCAATAATCAAATACTCTTTCCAGATTGGAACGGGCAATCAATCGGTTTAATGCGTAGTTGATTTTAGTGATAAAGCAAGCTTACCAAAGCATTAACCAATATAGCAACTGAGTTTGTAAGGCTTTTTGATATTTTTGCTTCAAATCATTCCGCATGAGCATTGAAGTAACAGGGTTACAAAAAAATTATGGCGAGCAAAAAGCGGTAAACGATATTTCATTTAATATCAATAAAGGGGAAGTGGTTGGATTTCTTGGACCGAATGGCGCAGGAAAAAGCACCACTATGAAAATGGTTACGGGATATCTAAAGGCAGATGCGGGCAGTGCTTTTATATGCGGAATCGATGTGTCTATCGATCCTATCGCAGCAAAGAAAAAAATTGGATACTTGCCCGAAGCAAATCCCTTGTATACCGATATGTATGTGAGGGAATATCTTGATTTTATTGCAGGCATTCATCAAATTACTAACAGAAAAAAAGCAATCGAACGAGTAATTGAACTAACCGGACTCACAATCGAATCTAGGAAGAAGATCGCTCAATTATCAAAAGGTTATAAGCAGCGTGTGGGGCTTGCTGCAGCTTTAATACACGATCCTGAAATATTGATTTTAGATGAGCCTACGAGTGGGCTAGATCCTAACCAGATCATCGAAATACGCCATGTAATTAAATCACAAGGAATTAATAAAACAGTTTTATTTTCATCACATATTCTGCAAGAAGTAGAAGCCATTTGTGATCGTGTAATCATCATTCATAAAGGCAAAATTGTTGCTGATGATCGTTTAAAAAATTTGCAGAAAAACAAATCCAATCAATCTTTAGTAAGTGTTATTTTCAAAGAGCTAATTGATCCGGTATTATTGAAACAGGTTGCCGGAGTAGATGCTGTAAACCAAATATCAAATAACCAATTTTTATTAGAAACTTCTAACCCTGAAGCTGTGCGAAAATTAGTACTCGCCCTCACTATTGAACGAAACCTGAATATCGTTTCATTACAAACACAAGAACATAGCCTTGAAGACGTATTTAGAGAATTAACCAAATAGTTTCTTTATGATGAATACAGCCGCTATCGAGATCACAAGAATAAATAATTTCGAAGAACAATTATGGTGCGCTCAAGTTATGGCAAACTCCGAACCTTGGATTAGTTTAAAACGAACTTTTAAAGATGGACTTGCTTTGATGCAGGTAAAAGAAGGAGGTATGGAAGCTTATATCGCCAAAAGTGGGGAAATAAATTTGGGATTTGCTGTGATTAAAACTGCTGGCGCATTTGTTGGTTATATTCAAATTCTTGCAGTAAGTGAAGCAACTAGAGGAATGGGAATTGGAAATTTGTTATTGGATTTTGTTGAGCAACGCATCTTTGGATTTAGTCCCAATGTATTTATTTGTGTTTCTGATTTTAACAATAGGGCGCGCAAATTATATGAAAGCAGAGACTACCAGTTGTTAGGAAAGCTCGAAAACTATCTCGAAACGGGGTTTACGGAGTTATTATTACGTAAAACTA
>JAYUFN010000465.1:0-7728 GCA_043738705.1 Bacteroidota bacterium | reverse complement strand
GTATTATTAAAAGGTGAAATCGTTGATCAAAAATATATTGATTTCCCAGCTGCTGACTACCGCTCAACAGGAAAATTCAGTGGATATGTGATTGAAGCCATTGTAGGATTCTAAAAAAATGTTTTTTATGGTGTTTAATAGCCGGATGAATTAATTTCATTCGGCTATTGTTTTTAAAAATGAAAAAACGCTGTGTATTTATGAGTAAAAAATTGCTCTATATTGGAATGATTCTGATTTTATCAGGATTTCATCCTCCAGATAATAAAGCAAGTTGGGTAGTGGTTCACGGTAGTAGCTTAACTGTTAATGGAAGTACTAATGTGAATAGCTATCGTTGTGACATTTTTAATTATAATCTGCCTGATACCATCAGTTTAATTTATGGTATACAAAAGGGCTTAACTGTAATAATGAATGGGAAATTAAATTTAGAGATCGCAGCATTCGACTGCCATAATAAAATGATGACCAGTGATCTAAGAAAGACTTTAAAATCAAAGCAATTTCCAATTTTATCTGTCAAATTTATATCCATTAATAGTTTTCCTGATTTTAAAAATCCCAAAAAAATTATAGGTGTGGTGGAGATCGGGCTTGCTGGAATTACAAAACGATTTGAAATTAATTATCTCTTTAGCGGGGACGAAAAAATGTTATTGCATTTAAAAGGGAATCAGGAAATCCATTTTTCAGATTTCAAACTAGTACCCCCTAGTAAGCTGGGTGGGGTAATTAAAGCAAAGGATGAATTATTGGTTGAATTTATGCTGCATCTAAAACCAATTACCTAATCTCTAGGGATTCAACTTTGCAAAAATAATTCCAGCAACACTTGATTGAAACATTCCAAATCCCAACCACGACAGAACCATAGTTTCGGAAACGTCAATCTGGCTATAGGTCATCCATAAAATAGGTAATAACCCGGTTATCGTGTAGACTAAACCGAATTCTAAGCCACGCTTAATAAAGTGTCCGTGAAATACAGGCTTAAACCTGTCCCAAAAAAAAGCTAGTGCAAAACTGATCAGCATTGCATGAGAGTAGAAAAAAAGATCTCTTGATTTATCAGAAATGAAAACTCCGCTGAGGTATTCCACAAAAAAGGGAGTAAAAAATTTGATATTCACTGCTATAAAAAGACCGCCGTAAGACAAGATCGACAAAACAATACCGACTATCAAACCGCTTTTTAGCATCCTTATTAACCTGTTCCTGGTCATTGTAATAAATTAACCTTTCGGGGATAAAATTAGCTTTTTTTGAGCAAGGGCAAGTGATTTAAGATTCAAAATCTAAAGAATACTTCTTAGATACAAAAAGCGATGGTAGTTTTTACTGCCATCGCTTTTCTTGCTATCAAAAAAATTAATCGTTTCTTCTTGATTGATTGCCAGCATACCTTCGACTATCTCCACCTCTGAAGGAACGACGCTCATTACTTTGATAATGTCGTTGAACAGGTTTTGGCTTGAATGATGGATCTTTTAGTAAAGAAGTATTGGCCATCGCATAGGGGTGTTCTGTTACCACAGGCACCTGAATACTGATAAGTTTCTGAATATCTTGTAAGAATTCTTTCTCTTCTGCATCGCAAAAAGAAAAAGCAATACCACTTGCGCCTGCCCTGCCAGTTCTACCAATTCGGTGTACATAAGTTTCAGCAACATTTGGTAATTCGAAATTGATAACGTGCGAAAGATCATCAACATCAATACCACGCGCAGCGATATCGGTTGCAACCAATACTCGTGTGTGCCCGGTTTTAAAATTTGTTAATGCACGTTGACGAGCATTCTGTGATTTATTGCCATGTATTGCTTCTGCAACAATATTACTTCTATGCAAATCCTTCACTACTTTATCAGCGCCATGTTTAGTTCTTGTAAATACCAAGGCGCTCTTAATAGCAGGATCTTTTAGCAAATGGGCTAATAATAATTTCTTGTTCTCTTTCTCTACAAAATAGATGGCCTGCTTAATAGTTTCTGCTGTAGAGGATACAGGAGTGACTTCTACTTTCACAGGATTATTTAAGATGTTACTAGCCAATTTGCTAATCTCTGAAGGCATTGTTGCCGAGAAAAATAAAGTTTGCTTTTTAGCAGGTAATAATGCAATTACTTTTTTTACATCGTGAATGAAACCCATATCAAGCATGCGATCTGCCTCATCTAAAATAAAAAATTCAATATCATTCAAACGAATAAAACGTTGATTGATCAAGTCCAATAAACGACCTGGAGTAGCAATTAAAATATCTACCCCATGACGTAATGCATTTGTTTGGGGCTGCTGAGAAACACCTCCGAAAATAACCAGTTGTTTTAAACCCAGATTTTTACCATAAGCTTTGAAACTTTCTTCGATCTGAATCGCTAGCTCACGCGTGGGCGTAAGAACTAATGCCTTGATGCCAGTCTTTCTAATTTCACCGGTATATTTTTCCTTGCATAATAATTGTAAAACCGGAATTGCAAATGCGGCAGTTTTACCGGTTCCCGTTTGGGCACAACCTAATAGATCCCTTCCTTCCAGAATACTGGGGATGGCTTGTTCCTGAATAGGTGTGGGTGTTGTGTAGCCTTCGTTTTTGAGCGCACTTAGTATGGGCTCAATGAGGCTTAATTGTTCAAATAACAAAATAAAATTGTTTTAACGTGAACACCTGAATTTGTTCAGGTGGTATATAACCATCCCGGAATTGACTTGATGAAACTTTGTCACGGAAGTAGATAAAAAGTCGGTAGAGAGCCTATATGAATGTAACAAAGCTATGCTAAAAAAGTGAAAGAACTTGTTAAGATCTCTATCGGAACTGACTATCAGCGATTTAGACTTACAAATAAATGGTTAAGGTAACTCTATTAAATCAATAATTTGTTGTAGAAATAGTTTGTCGATTTCGTCGAATTGTGCCAGCTCTGAGCTGTCGATATCTAACACACCATACACTAATGCATTTTTAAAAAGCGGTAAAACAATTTCTGATTTTGATAAAGCACTACATGCGATATGTCCAGGAAATTTTTCTACATCTGCTACTATTAAAACCTTTTCTTCTGCCCAACATGTGCCGCAAACACCACGCCATTTTTTTATCCTAGTACATGCAATAGGTCCTTGAAATGGACCAAGAACAAGCGCCTCATTTTTCACTAAATAAAAGCCTACCCAAAGCCATCCAAATTGTTCTTTTAACGAAGCAGTGATATTAGCAAGATTTGCGATCAAGTCGGGTTCCCCCAAGATCAGTCCTTTGATCTGAGGGATCAGGTTTTGATATTGTTCAGCTTTATCGCCTTTTGATATTTGTAAGTCTTCTGACATCTTGCAAAGATAAACAGAATAAATAAATCTCTAGGGATTTTGCAGAAAGCAGGAAGGACTGGATTAGATAAAAATATAAGTCATACTATTTTTTTGTAACTTTTAGGTCTACACTAATTACATAAATACGAATTATGGCAGCAAAGCAACCTATTAATTTAGAAGAATATAAAATCAAGCCCGGTAAAAAAAATAACCTCAAATCATTTCCAACAACTACAAAAAATAAGCCGCTTGATAAAAAAATGGGGGAAGATCTTTTGCAAAAAGGGGTCATCGAATTGGCAGTTCTTCAGGATAAGCTTTATGCAAATAATGAATATAGCGTATTAATTGTTTTGCAGGCAATGGATGCGGCAGGGAAAGACGGTACAATCAAACATCTTATGTCTGGATTAAATCCTTCGGGAGTAAAAGTATCAAGTTTTAAATCTCCTTCATCTGTGGAGCTTGATCATGATTATTTTTGGAGACATTATAAAGAGCTGCCTGCACGTGGCGAGATTGGGATCTTTAATCGCTCGCATTATGAAAATGTATTGGTTACGAAAGTGCATCCTGAGTATATTTTAAAAGAAAACATCCCTGGAATTAATTCTGTAAAAGATATTAATAAACAATTTTGGAATAACCGATATGAACAAATCAGAAGATTCGAAAAAAATCTGCACGAAAACGGCACCATTATTCTGAAATTTTTTCTACACGTTTCAAAAGACGAACAAAAAAGAAGGTTCCTTGATCGGATTGATGACCCAAAAAAGAACTGGAAGTTTTCTATGGCTGATATGAAAGAACGAACTTATTGGGATGAGTATCAAAAAGCATACGAAGAAATGTTCAATAATACTTCTACACATTATGCTCCATGGTTTGTAATTCCTGCTGATGACAAATGGTACATGCGGATACTCGTTGGAATGGCCATAAATAAACAGTTTCAGAAGTTAGATATCGCTTATCCAAAAGTATCAAAAGAGATGAAGGCTGAATTGCAAAATGCCAAAGAAATATTGTTGAACGAAAAATAATTTACCTGATATACTTACCCACAACGGGTAATTTTTGGAACTCTTTTTTCTCTACCAGTAAAATAAATTTGGTAAACACTATGAGTAGTATCGAACCAGTTGCTAATTCAAACCAAAAATAGTTGTAGAAATATAGTAGTCCCTTTTGAATAAGGAAAAAGATTGTCACGATTGCAATATATGCAACAAGCTTTTTCCAAGCATAGGGGATTGGGTATTCTTTCTGTCCCCAAATAAAACTTATCACCATCATACTTCCATAACAGGCAAATGTTGCCCAAGCACAGGCGAGATAACTAAAATAGGGTATGAAGAGCCAATTAATTCCAAGGGTAATAACGGCTCCTACTAAAGTGATCCATGCGCCTGCCATCGTTTTATTTCCAAGTTTATACCATACACTTAGGTTATAGTAAATCCCTAGAAAAATATTAGCCAGTAATAAGATTGGAACAACCTTTAAACCAACCCACATCTTTGGGTTACGAATAAATTCTTTCCAAACATCAAGGTATAATGCCACTATTAAAAACATAAAACAAAGTGTGATAATGAAAAGTTTCATTACCCGAGCATAAACTTTTGGGGCATTACTTTCTTGCGACTGTTTAAAAAAGAAAGGCTCAGCACCCATGCGGAATGCTTGCACTGCCAGACTAATAAGGATTGATAATTTATAGCAAGCAGAGTAAATACCTACTTCTACTTTTGCTTCTTTAACAGATGCTACTGGTGCCCACCATCCTAACATAATCCTATCAAAAACTTCATTGATCATACCTCCAAAACCAACAATAATTAAGGGAAGACTATACCACATAATTTCTTTCCACAAAGCCTTATTGAAATTCCACTTAAAACCTAGAAATTCTTTGCTTAGTAATAGCAGTACAAAAATATTCTGAATTAGATTTGCCAATAAAATATAACCAACACTCCACTCAGGCTTATAGTATTGTGCTATCCAATGATTGGGGTTATTTGCAATAATATTTGGGCAAATACTTATGAAAAAATAAGTACTAAAAACCACCACTAATATGCCCCCTATTTTTGTAAGTGCGAATTTAACGGGCCTATTTTCTTGACGCAGTTTGGCAAAAGGAATCCCACACAAAGCATCAATTCCAATAATCGCGGCGGCAATACTAATATATTCAGGATGAGCAGTCAGCTGCAATACTTCTGCTATCGGATTTCTTAATAAAACTAAAAGAATACAAAAGAAAATAGTAGAAACAATCAACGAAATACTTGTTGTATTATAGACCTCCTGTTTGTCTTTACTGCTTGAAAATCGAAAAAATGCAGTTTCCATTCCATAAGTAAACACCACATTCATGAATGGAATAAAGGAATAAATAAGCGATTGTTCACCATAAATATCACTTGTTAATTTATAAGTGAGGTAGGGTGTGAGTAGGTAGTTTATTAGTCGTGCCGCTATGGAACTAAGTCCATACCAAAGTGTTTGCCCAGCTAATTTCTTAATACCACTCAATGCTGTTAAATTTTAATCTGAACAGGTATACCCTTTCTTCAGTCTGCTAAAGTACTGAATGTGTTGCTAATGTGCATGATTTGTAGCATGCATATTATTGTTACCCGGTTCTGAAAACCTGTAATCGTGCAGGAATGAGGAATCTGTTAGAGTATTTAAAAAAGCACGAATTTGACCAATCTCGTAATTCGAAAGCGGCATTCTGTTTTTAAAGATGGAATCAGTTGTAGTGCCCAAAATCATATTTTTTCTATAGTGTTCAAATACATTCAGTAAAGAAAAAAATCGCCCATCATGCCCGTATGGAGCGGTTACCGTTACATTTCTTAAACTTGGTACTTTGAACAAGAGTGAATCTTTACTCAATCCAGTTATCTTCATCCTGCCCAAATCATTTAGTACATCATCCAACGGTAATCCTGCATTTCGATAATTGAAATCGGTAAAGAATGGTGCTGGATGACAGCTGACACATTTTTTATTGAAGATCTGGTAACCTAATTGTTCTGGTAAAATAAATTGATCTTCTCCGCGCATCACTCGATCATATTTACTATTGCTACTGATGAGCATCAGCATAAACTGACTCAAGGCTTTTCCCATTCTTTGCGTATTGATGGTGTCGTTACCAAAAGCAGCTCTGAATAATTTTCGATATACTTTGTCGGCTTTTAATTTGTTGATCACGTTTTGGATGGTCTCGGCCATTTCATTTTCTGCAGTGATAGGTGCCAGCGGCTGGAGGTCTAAATGCGTGATGCCGCCATCTGCCATAAAATTTTTTTGCCACGCTAGGTTCTGTAAAGCAGGCGCATTGCGGATTGTAAGAGAGTTGTTGAAACCATGACTCAAGTTATGATCCATTGTTGTAAAGGCTGCAAATTGCTGATGACAGCTGCCACATGAAAAAGTTCCGTCCTTGCTCAATCGTCCATCATAAAACAATTTTTTCCCCAGATCAAAACCTTCTTGGGTTAGTGGATTGTTTTTGAAATCGTATACAGGATCGGGCCAGCCTTTGGGTATTATGAATTTTAGAGGATGTGGTTTATTGCCGTCAGTGATCCATCCAATGCCCATTATAGTGAGTAAACAAACAATGTATATTATTTTCAATTGTTTCATTTGAACAGGATTGAAAACATGTTAGAATAGTTGTCGGCTATTTGCATAGCCAGTGCACCAGGTGTATGGCAGATTGGCAATTCGCTGATTTTGATCCTATTCTTAGCATAAAACCAACTATTAATATCTGCATTAATATCGATCAGTTGATTCTGTTTGAGGATCTTGAGATGAATCTTTCTGACTGCATTTTCTCCATCTTTGAAACCGCCAATATGATAGGTAAAATGATGACCAGCAGATTTAGAGGTATTGGAGCTACCTTCCAGTTTTGCAAATATATATCCGGTATTCCAAGTCCAGAACATCGCTTTCATCGGGTCTAACACACCGGTCTGAATACCACTGTAGTTCTTAATACTATCAACTCCAACCATAAATTCTATACTAGTTATCTTATTTAATTTGGTAGTTAACTCAATCCTTTTGCTGCTACTATCAGATTCGTCAACCAAAAAATAACTATTCGGAATGATTTCTTTTTCCCCTGACTGATCAATTAAAATAAAATTCGACAAGTAGTATTTGAATCTTTCAACAACCATTTTTTCACCGAAAGGATTCGCTAGTGTATCGCCAAGAACCAGTGGCTCAGTACCTACAAAATGATGAAAACGAAGGATGATTTTTTTTCCCGGGTCAATATATCCAGATGATAAAATGAGTAGCATAAGTAGGGTAAGCATGCAACCAGCTATTTTTTTATTCATGGTTGCGGTGATTAATTTTTTTTCGAAA
>JAYUFN010000464.1:0-2792 GCA_043738705.1 Bacteroidota bacterium | reverse complement strand
TGCGTTTAGTGATTGAGTATTTTTGAGATCAATCATCACTTTTTCATATACATCTGCTGCCATCTTTTTTTCTGATGCAGCATTTTGTTGGGTATTATTTTTTCTATTCAAATCATTTTGGTTACTCTTTTGTTGCACCGATGAATTCCAAAAAATCAACCCTGTTATTAAGGAGGAGCTGATGCCAACAGAAAGTATTAATAGGATAAGTGTATATGTTTTTTTGTTTAACCAAAACAATCCTCTCTTCTTTTTGTCTTTTTGAAGCTCCCTTAATACAACGCTCCAATCAGCATTACTGCTATTGATTGGATACTGATCCGCTGCTCTTTTAAAGAGATTTTCAAATTCGTTTTCGCTCTTCTGACTCATGCTTTTTTTGTTTCAAAGAATTCCGTAATATTTTTTTGTAGAATCTCTTTGGCTTTGAAAAGATTTGATTTTGAGGTGCCGATCGAAATATTTAATAGTCCTGCAATCTCAGCATGACTATAACCATCTATCACAAACAGGTTGAATACTTTATTATAAGATGGTGGTAGATCTTTAAGATATCCAATCAATTCTTTGTACAATAATTTAGAATCAGCCCTTTCGGAAGATTCTGGGATATCCCAACATGCGGTGTCATCGAGGGTTTCTATATTTTTTTGTGGATCCATTTTTTTGAGGCTGTCAAGAGCTGTATTAATTACTATTCTTTTAAGCCATCCAAAAAATCTGGGTTCTACTATTGCCTCACTATTCTTTAAGTCAAATTGATTTAGATTTTTAAAGACTTTTATAAATGAATCATTGCTAATCGTTAATGCTTCATTATAGTCATCTACATACCTGAACGCAATTTTTAAAGCAAACCTGTAATACTTTTCATACACCCATTGCTGACTTTTTCGGTCTTCCTTTAAGCAGCTTTTAAGTATTGTATGTAATGAATCCAAGCTGATTTTAGTTAAAGCCTTTCCTAAGTAGACGCAGCTCGCTTCGAAAAGGTTGCTTGCTTACAAAAAAATAATCTTACTTAGGTTAGTTTGTTGATTTACAGTGGTTTTTAATCCAAAACTTTGTATAAAGCTACCAAAAAATTGCCCTACACTTGAAGAAATTACTTAATGTTTTGACATTGAAAGAATCTGATTTAGGAATATATTACAGATGTTTGTGCAAATGCCAGCTTTTAAAGTTGAATGATTATGATACAGATTTTTTGTACTTCCATTGAAGCAACTTTGAAACCCTTTGCACAGCTGAATTTAAATGATTCGTTTGCTGTTAATATTTTTGTGGTTGACTGTACCTTATTTTATGGGCACCTTACTAGTTTAGAAAAATTTCTCCATAAAACGGAAATCGAACCTATCAAACGCTTTAAGAATTTAAATAATCAGCGCAATAAATTGGTTGGGAGGAGTGTGAGAAAATGGATCATTTCAAGATACCTACAAATTGCTCCAGTGGATATACTATTTGAAACTGATGAATTTGGAAAGCCATTTTGTAGAATTGCATCTATTAAAAATATTTTCTTTAATAGCGCCGACTCTGGTAAGTATATGGTTTTTATCTGTGCAAATAAACCAGTTGGAATCGATATTGAATTGATTGATGGTACTTTCAGATATGATGAAATAGTAGCTGCCTATTTTACTGAACTCGAAAAAAAAATATTAACGAAAGATCCGCAAAACAATTCTTTATTCTATACTTTCTGGACAAGAAAAGAAGCCGTTTTAAAAGCAATAGGAAAAGGTTTGCAAGAGGATCTCGGTAGTATTGAAGTAGTAGATGGGGTTAACCAAAATACGAATGATTGCTGTACAATTATAAAGCGTTTTATAGTTAGTAGTTTTGTAATAGCGCAAAACTACTTTATTTCATTTGCCTTGCCTGTATCTAAAAACAAGATTGCTTTTTATTCCATTCTGCCGGAAGATATGATCTAGCAAATTGTTTCTATACTTTTATAGAATACACACTATTGCGGACAATCAAATCTACTCATTAATTTAGCGTTATTGAATGGATGTATGCTCAATAAAATATAACCTCCGCCATCAATTGCGGTGATTGTTTTAAGCCATTTAATATTGTGTAAACCAATGGTTAATGGTCCTAGTTTTATTGCAGCTCCAACCCACAATTGACCTTGCGTATTGTATTGTATTGGTAAATAGGCACCCCATGCCACTGTTTCCCATCTGGGGGTGAGGCTGATTAGATTGGTTTCTCTGGTCAGTATTTTTTGAACGTTAGAAGTAGAAAATAAGTTGATATTGAGCTGGCCATTAACGGCAAAATGGTTCCCCAGATTTTTATCTACATTAAGTATGATACGTGTTGGTCTGCTGATCGAAAAATTACTTGGAGGCTCATCGAAATCATTAAAAATTGTTTTTAGCGAATCTCTGAAATCTGTAATTGATTTGATCCCACTCAGCTTCCTCGATAATACGGCATCACTGATATTTGGGATGGGGTTATAGAAATTCCCTGTATAAGCACTATTTGAAAATACATTTTTCCCTACGTCCATTATACTGAACCCTAGTTTCCAAGAATAATTGGTTGGCAAGTGTGGATCTTGTTCTGTAATTGCTTCATCGTAGACCATGTATTCTAGTCCTAAGTTCAAGCCTAAGCCGGATCTACTATTTTTCAAAACATCTTTTGCAGTGCTAGCTGTGGGTAAATCGTAATTATTGGAATAAGCATAATTTAGTCCACCGTTTATCATGCGATAACCAGTATCTACTCCAATGATATATTCTTGAAAGTTGATACGGTTCAGTTTT
>JAYUFN010000463.1:0-2800 GCA_043738705.1 Bacteroidota bacterium | reverse complement strand
TTTTACCCCTAATAGTAAGATCAATATCACTTCCTTTTTTATAATTTCCCTTTGCTCTGCTGCCAAATAAAATAACTTGCTCTACTTCAGGATATTTTGAAAATGTGTCCAACAATAAATGATAGCTTTTATCTGCAATGCCAAATTGGTTCATACTTCATTTTTTAATTTTAAGTACACTTCATATAATTCTTCAAAATACTTATTTACAATAAGGCTATACGCTAATTCAGCAGTTTCTTTACTGTAAGTATGGCTCATCAAATTTCTTTTCTGCAGCATATCCAGCCATATTTCACCATCTGCTATGAGTTCATATAAAAATCCTTCTTTGATTGCATCACGTGGAAACTTGACTTCAACATCTTTTTCTTCCAAATAATCTTTTACTGTTTTCCATGCTAACTCAAAACTAAACTCATAAAATTTAATTGCTCCCGCTTTTTCTAGATCAGAAAGATTCTTTTTGTTTACCGCTTGCTCAAGGTTAGAAATTGCTTTTTCGAAATTTTGGAAACGTTGCTTCCATCTGATATCTTTATTTTCCATATTTATTGAGGAAGCCTATTTTGATTGTCAGCCGCTTTTCGGTTTCCCTAGTTTAAAGATAAAATAAAAGTCAAAGCGATAGTGTATTTAATGCTAAACGGGTTTGTTTATTAATTATTTCCTTTCGTCATAAACTCCTTAATCGCCGCATGATATACCGATGCGCCCTTGGGTAATTTCATTGCGTATGCCGCTTTAGTTTTGTGGTTGCGGATAATTGCTTGTGCATAACGCACAGCCTTTTTGAACAAGCTGTTATTGCCCTTCTGTTTTACAGTTCTTACCACCCCAGTCATATCTGGGTATGCAGTTACCACCGTTTTACCTTGGTAGTTTTTTAAAACAATCTGTTTGCCAATTGTTCCACTGAATCCATTGAGGATCGAATTTTTAGAAAGCCTCGCCATATATTACCTGTTTTCTTTACCTTAAAGCCTAGTCAAAAGCTTGGATTAAGCACCCATCCTTCGTCTTTGCTACGTTCCTTCTTTGTATAATACTGATAGTAATTACTCATGTGAGTTACTCATTGTGCCAGTTCATGGGCAATTATGGGATGGATCGCTTTCTGGTAGAACTTAGGAATTAAAGTTAATTAATTCCAAGATTAATTATTACACAACTTCCATGATACAAAATCCATAAGGCGGAATAATCAGATATTCGTGATCTCCCCCAATGATATGCGTTTGTTCATTCCAATGATCATACAATTTATTCGATTTGGCTCCATGCGTTTTAAATGCATACCAAGTAAAATAAGAAGCCTTCGCACTAAAATTAAATAAACAATAAACCTGTTGACCCTCAGCGGATCGTATAAATCCGGCTACATGAATATTATAGGGAGTTAACCATGTTATATTTTTATAATCGCTAAATGCAGGTAGCTTTTTTCTGATCGCAATCATTTTCTGCGTAGCACCAAATACCCTTGCTTCAACAGTTTCTGGTTCTGTAATGCTTGCTTCCTTTTCCCAGTGTATGATGGGGCGATGCATCCACCGGTTATCATAGCTTTTGGCTTCATCCTGCAAATATGAATAATCGTTTGTATAACCCATTTCATCACCATAAAATAAGATGGGAAGTCCGCCTATAAACATACTCTGCGCTTGCATTAAACAAATCTTTTTTATAGAACTATCAATAGCAAGTTCATCATTTTTACGAATGGCTTTTTCTAGTCCGCATAACGAAGCAAGCGACCCGCTAATGCGTGCATCCTGTGTTTTTGGATTTACTGAAAATAGTGCACCCGTTGCAGGCGAATCTTGCAAAGCACCTGAATAATATTCTTTCAAATATTTTCGATGATCGTATGCATTAAACCCTGCAGCTGCAATCATACTATCATCATATCCCAAACCAATATCATCGTGGCACCTGGTATATGTAATCCAAGAACAGCCATAAGGCTTTTGTAAAATTTCGTGTTGTGCTGCAAGCATCACTCTGGTATCGCCTGTTGCAAGTGCATCCCACTGCAAAGCCATTTGAGTGGCATTATAAGCAAAGTCGCATTCTTTTGCAGTGTAACGATCGGTACCAAAATATTTCATGATCTCTTTCGGTGCAACAATGGCTTCTCCCAACAATGCCATCCCCGGAGCAGCAACCTGTACACATAGTTTAATCAATCTTAATAATGTATGCGCCTCTGGTAAATTCTGACAACTGGTACCCAATTGTTTCCAAATAAAGGCAGGTGCATCTATTCGCAACACATCTACTCCTAAATTGGCGTAAAAGAGAATGGTATCAAGCATTGTAACAAATACGTCGGGGTTGGTATAATTCAAATCCCACTGATATTCGTGAAATACACTCATCACCCATTTATTACATTCGGGTACATACGAAAAACTTCCGGGTGCAGTTTCCGGAAAAATCTCCGGCATGGTTTCGTCAAACCAATTAGGTAATCCACGGTCGTTGTACATATAAAAATAGTCCTGATATTTTTTATCACCTTCCTTGGCTCGCTCTGCCCATTCATGGCGAAATGAAGTATGGTTTAATACAATATCAATCATCAAAAACATGCCTTCCTCATTCATTTTTTTCTGAACGCTTTTCAAATCTTCTAGCGTACCGAATCGAGGATCTACTTTTCTGAAATTTGAAACAGCATATCCTCCATCACTTTCTCCTGCAGGGCTTTCAAATAATGGCATGAGGTGTAAAAAATTAACACCCAATTTTTTAAAATAATCTAGTTTGTCTTCCAGTGTTTTCAGGTCGCCACAAA
>JAYUFN010000462.1:0-2807 GCA_043738705.1 Bacteroidota bacterium | reverse complement strand
TTACGTGACTTTGCAAGCGCCTCAGCCATGGTAATAGTTGCACCAGTACATGATTTGCTGGTGGCTGGAACCAGTCCATACTGTCCAAAGCTTTGTTGATTATCCTCTACACTAGTATTGGGTGTAAAGCCAGCTTCTTCGATTGCTAAACTGTACAGAAGTGGTTTTATGGTAGATCCAACCTGACGTTTGGTATTGATATTTGCGTGATCGTATTTGAATGTTTTAAAATCAATACCACCTACCCATGCTTTTATTTCTCCGGTAAGCGGTTCCATCACCATGAATCCTGCTTGCATCATTTGATGCGTATATTTAATTGAATCGTAGGGCGTCATCAAAGTGTCTTTCCCACGAGTATTATTCCATGCAAATACGTGCATAGGAATTTTCTGTTTAAAATTTATTTTGATGTCATCGTCTGGTTGTCCTTCTTTTTTAAGCCAATGCCAACGATCGCTTTGCTTCATTGCAGCTTCAATAATATTTTCATAGTTTTTCCAAACACTTCCTGTTTTAATATTATCCTGTGTGTTCAATATTTTTTGCATATAGCTCATCTGCTTTGCTACAGCTTCTTCGGCATACATTTGCATTCGAGGATTGATTGTAGTATATATTCTCAATCCATCCCGATATAAGTCATAATTATCGCCATTGCTCTTGGTATGGGATTTACACCATTTTTTCATTTCCTCGCCCAATATCATTCTGAAATAAGGTCCTAGGCCGGCGCTTTCATCCAGCTTCTTAAAATTTAATTCGATGGGGTTATGCTTTAGTATTTCAGCTTCAGAACTATTTAAATAATTTTTTGCTACCATTCGGTTAAATACAAGGTTTCTTCTTTCCAGTGCCTGACGTGGGTTGCGGCGCGGATTGTATAAACCAGGGCCATTGATCATGCCAATTAAAACTGCCGATTCTTCCACATTTAAACGATCTGGCTCTTTTTGAAAAAAAGTTTTCGCGCCATTTCTAATTCCAAAAACATTATCACCAAATGCTACCGTATTAAGATAAAGAGTAAGGATTTCCTCTTTTGTAAAATTCCTTTCAAGCTTGATTGCGATAATTGATTCTTTTAATTTTTGGATAGTTCTTAAAATAAAATTTTTTGTACTCCAGTTTTCTGTAAATAAATTTTTTGCAGTTTGCATGGTGATGGTGCTTGCTCCCCCCTGACTACCTAAATAAAAGAAAGCACGTGCAAGACCTTGAGCATCAATTCCACTATGTTCATAAAAGCGTTTATCTTCAGTTGCTACTAATGCATTGATTGCGTGTTTGCTGATATCTTTATAAGTAACATTGATTCTGTCTTCGATATAATACTTTCCCATAAGATATCCGTCCTGAGCATATACCTGACTAGCTTGCAAGGCTGTTGGGTTTTCAATGTCTTCGATATCGGGCATGTCACCGATCCATCCCCAGTTGATCATGAGAAGGAATAAAATGCCAAATCCAAGTATTCCGAAAAATATGCGCCAAAATATTTTAACTGGTCTAGACATATATTATTGTATAAAACGATTCAATTTGATTGTAAATCTAAATAACTGTAATGATTCTACTTGTCAACTTTTAAAAATTATCAGGAAATATTCCATGTAAAAAAAACTTATAGGCTTTGATATCTTTTGTGGTTTTCAAAACGCTAAGATTCGCGGTACTTATAATTGTAAAACTATATTTATCAACTGCTAGCCATGGTACAATTCTGGAAGCTGCCATGGGTTTTGTTTTATTTAAATACCCCACCGCATCACTTGCATTGGCAAATGGTCCCATTAATATCAATTGCTCCTGATTTGAAAGCGCTAAAGTATTCATTGGGATTGGTTGACTAGAATAGTTTTCGCGATGATATCTGTTGAAAGCATTTTTCCCCTCACTAGCAAAAATGCCATCCACTTTTACAAGAATGATAGCTACATATTGAGAGTCGGTTGGATTAAATGAATAACCACTATTTGTAATGATTGTTTGTTTAACAGATGTAGCTATTTTATCTGATATCTTCAATTCTTTTGGTGGTTGCTTAATAGTAACTCCTGCCTTAAACGAAGTGGTATTCTTTACCGTAGTAATCGTATCTACGTCTATTTGTCGATTCACTTCTTCTTCAGGTTTCTCGATTTTTAAGTCAGTTAAATAGTTTTCTATTTCTTTTCTTCTCTTTAACACATCAATCATTGTTGCAGCTTTTTCTGCCAATGGAGAATTTTTATCTGAGCGCCTCATTACTTCGTTTAATCTGGTTATTGCAAAACTATCCTGATTATTTTTTACATAATAAATTGACTCAATATACAGCTGTTGTGCTGTCCAGTGAGAACTGCCATATTTTTTGTCTGCTAGTTGTTTTTGATCTAATGCTTCCTTAAAACTTCCAGCAATAAATAAATCGTAGATATGACTGTAAGTTTGGGTTGCAGGATCTATTTTGTCGGCCTTCCCTTGCTGTTGTATCAATTTGTTATAGGGGCCTCCAGAAAAATTAGTCTTTAAAATATTTCGAATGGAATCTGCCTGAATAGGCTGGTTGTTTCTGTTATAGCAATTTGCCAAATTATATAAAGATTTTTCGGTTTCAGTGATATCTGGAAACCGAATTACGAGTGTTCGAAATGTTTGGATGGCAGTTTCATAATCTTCCAGCTCATTTTGAAATACTGTACCATTACTCAAAAGGGCATTCAGAATCTTTAAATAAGATGCTGACATTTTTTCGGTTGTGAGCGGTAAATTCTCTTTAAGCGATTCAAGAGTTAACTCCTTTGTTGGGGGTACTTTTGTAGAAG
>JAYUFN010000461.1:0-2808 GCA_043738705.1 Bacteroidota bacterium | reverse complement strand
TTAAAGAAGCACTAGCTAAGTTGAACTAGTTCTAAATAAATAGAAGCCTCGATAGACGAATGTTCATATTTATCTATCGGGGCTTTTTTATTAATTGACAGTTCTTTCTTCGAGAAGAAATGTTTTTCGAAATAGCCATTTTTCAAAATGGTATTCTATCCGATAACCGATACCAGTTTTAGATTGTTGGCTATAATTTATTTTCAAAATGTATAATTGATTTTTTGAACCTTTATGCCATTCTTCTTTTAAATCGCCATTGCCATTTATCGATTCTACTGGGGTTCCCAAATATGCATGAACTACACTCGAGTCTTGATGAATAGGTATTATTTTCCACTGATATGGAATGGCTAATCTTGCAGCACTAGGAACTATATACTCAAAAGCAAAAAAATAAAATAATAAAACAGAGGCAACCAGTGCAATGCTTGCAATCAAATAAGTTTTCCTGTTCATTCCCATCATTTTAGAAGCGTATATAAAAAGTATCTTAAAATAAACTGCTATCAAATCCGTAGTCACGTTCTACCAAACAGATTCTTGTTTTATAAGCACTATACCATTTTTCGCGTCCCTGTTTTTGAGCTTCCAAATGTGCTGAAACAGATTTCCAATTTTTAATTGATTCTAGACTTGCCCAATAAGAAACCGTTATTCCTAATCCCGCTCTGGCAGATTCATGACCGAGATATCCAGGTTGTTTTTTAACTAAATCAACCATCTTTTGCGCCATATCGTCGTACCCATCGAGTTCTTGATTTACTACAGAACTAAATATCACAGCATAATAAGGCGGCTTAGGAGTGGTAGCAATCATACAATCGATTATTGTTTAAAATTATTTGATAAACTAATAAATTTTTCGTGTAATAAAAGTATTTGCTGCATTAGTAATTCTTGCTCATCATTATAGAGCACAAAATCACATAAGCGCATTTTAATAGTATCATCTATTTGACGGTCTATTCTTGCTAACACTTCTTCTCGTGAAATAGCATCTCTAAGCATCACACGTTGAATCCGTAAATGTTGTGGAGCAAAAACACCAACCACAAAATCCAAGCCCGCACCAGCTCCTGCTTCAAAAAGCAAAGCAGCTTCCTTGATTGCATAAGGAGCATCTTGTTTATAAAACCAGTGTGATGCTTCTTCTAAAGTTGCGGGATGTACTATTGCATTTAATAGGTCTAATTGATAAGGATCATTAAAAACAAGATCCGCAAGATATTTTCGATTTAATCGATCCTTATAAAATACGGATTCACCGAACTGATTAATCAATTTTTCTCTTATTTCAATGTTCGTCTCCATCAAATGTTTGGCAGTAATATCGGCATCAAACACAGGTATACCCAATACCTTAAAGATATTCGCAACCGTACTTTTTCCGCTGCCTATACCACCTGTTAATCCAATTTTGAGCATAAAAAATCCGAAATTCAATTACTCGAATTTCGGATTTAAGAATTGTAATAAAGAATTATTTCTTTTCTGCGGCAGGTTTGTTAATGGCAGCTGTCCATTCCATACTAATGGTAGATTTTTCGATCTTTAAATAACTCCCAGGACTCACTTCTAATTGCAAAGTACCGTCTTCATTGATTTTATTGATCGTGCCATGAATACCTGCAATGGTCACCACTTTATCAGCTTTCTGCATATCATCAACAAATTTCTTTTGATCTTTTGCTTTTTTTGCTTGTGGGCGAATCATGAATAACCAAAATACAAGGATAATGGCTCCCATCATTACCAACTGAACCATACCGCCACCCTGTTGAGTGTTTCCTGCTAATAAAACCGAATTCAAATTGAACATTTTCTTAATATTTATTTTTAAAATTTAGGATTGCAAATTAATGTTTTGTGGATGGTTTAAATTCAGGCGCTACTGAGGATGCTTTATTCTCTTCAATAATACCTGTAAATAAGAGGGTTTTATTAATCCCATTCTCAGTATTAGTAGTCACAAAAATACTCTTTCGAACTTCCCCCACATGGGCCTTGTTAGTATCGAACTCGCCAGATACAAAACCCACACTACCGGGGGGTATCGCCTCTTTGGTATAATCAGGCACGGTGCAGCCACAGCCTGCTTTGACATTTGTAATGAAGAGCGGTTTATCCCCAACATTTTTTAGTCTGAAATTAACTCGCTTACTTTCTCCCATTTTCATGGTTCCAAAATTTACAATAGAATCTATCCATTGAATTTTAGTGAACTTGGCGGAATCGGCTGTAGTGAATGGGTTCAATTTTATGACAGGGCTAGGGTTTTTACAGGCAACCATCACTATAAAAAAAGCAAAAAACAAGGGGTTGAATTTTTGTTTCATCCTGCTAAGATTATTATTTATTTTTAAAGTTTACTTTGTGAATATCACCCTTTCCTAAAAACTCTTTGTGAATATTATCCAAAATTCCGTTTACAAACTGACCACTTTGGGCTGTGCTATATTCTTTAGCCAAATCGATATATTCGTTGATCGTAACTTTTGTAGGGATGGTTTCGAAGTATAATAATTCACAAACACCCAAACGCATCAAAATCATATCTAAATGTGCAATGCGTTCAGCATCCCAATTTTTTAGTTTTGGTTTGATGAGTTCTGCAGTATATTCTTTTTTATCAATTGCAGTAGTAAGAAGGGTTTTAGCAAAATCCCATTTTTCAGCACCAACCATTTCTTGAAAGCTATAGGACTCTGGCTTGTGCAAATAATTCAATACAAGTTGGTCCATCATTTCGGCATCATCATCCCAATTTGAAAAAAGTTCTTCCACATGGGTAATAAAATCTTCATT
>JAYUFN010000460.1:0-2813 GCA_043738705.1 Bacteroidota bacterium | reverse complement strand
ATAAATACGAAACCAAGAACCTATACAATCTGTAATTGACTTTGTTATGCATTTGCTAAAGCTCTATCTAAATGAACATAACCACCATCTACATGTATAATTTGGCCAGTGGTATGACTCGATACATCGGACAATAAAAAAACCACCGAATTTGCAATCTCCTCAGTAGTGGTCATTCTATTTTCAAATGGAATTTTCGAGGTGATTTCTTTTAATTTTTCTTCTGGGTTTTTCAAAGTTTTAATCCATTTTTCATATTGAGGTGTCATGCATTCTGCTACAACTACGGCATTAACCCTAATCCCATATTTTAGTAGTTCAACTGCCCATTCGCGAGTTAAAGCGTTTCTCCCACCATTTGCTGCTGCATAGGCAGAAGTATTCCCCTGACCAGTTTCAGCCGTTTTAGAGCTGATGTTTACAATCGAACCCTTCGAAATAATCAGATAAGGTAAGGCATGATGAGCCATAAGATAATAATGAATTAGGTTATTGTGCAAGCTCTTAAGAAACTTTTCGTAATTGCCTTTTTCTAATCCTACACCATCATTAACGCCGGCATTATTTATGAGTCCATCTATTCGGTGATACTTTTTAATTATATCAGCTATTGCTTTTATAGAAGCTTCTGGATCCGAAAGTTCTGCAACAACCTGCCAACCTTGCCCACCAATTGCCATAATCTCTTTCAATAATAATTGATTATCAGTTTCATTTCTTCCAACGATTATAGGAATAGCACCTTCCTGTGCTAAAAGTTTAACAATGCCGGCACCAATTCCTTTTGCTGCACCAGTTACAATAATCACTTTATCTTTTAGATGTAAATCCATAGATCATTCTTTTATTTGATAAAATTCGATTGCATTCAATCCGAATATTTTATCCCGATCAGAATCGGAATAGTCTTTAAAATAATTTTGCACAATATCAATCACTTCATCATAACTGGCGGCTAACAAACATACAGGCCAGTCAGAGCCAAAAACAATTCTATCCACTCCAAACACAGTTTTTACAGTATCAATATACGGCTCAAAATCAGATCTTTTCCAATATTTCCAATCAGCTTCACTAACCATCCCACTTAATTTACAATATACATTTGGGCAATTTGCTAAATCTGAAATACCTTTTCTCCACTCATTAATTTGGTACGTTTTGATCAACGGCTTGGCAATATGATCAATCATAAAACGCATTTTCGGGAACTGTTTTACAAGTTCTAATGCCGCTTTTAAATGTTTTGGATAGATCAGTAATTCATAACAATATTGATGCTTTTGTAATGAAGCAATGCCTTTTAAAAAAGATTCAGCTAGCATAAAATCAGGTTCCTCAGCCTGGAGAATATGACGAAATCCTTTTACGACCTGATATTGTTTATAGTAATTTAATTGAGCATCAATATTGTCTGCATTTAAATCAACCCATCCAATAACTGCTTTGATCCAATGATATTTTTGAGAAAGGCTAATCAAAAATTTAGTCTCATTTTCAGATTGTTCCGCCTGCACTGCAATACAAAAATCTATATCCGAATTCTGCAGCACGGGATATAAATCATCGGGCAAAAAATCGCGTCGAATAGCATCCATCGAATCATCAATCCATCCATGACTTAGCGGACTATAATACCAAAAATGCTGGTGCGCATCAATTTTCATCGGTTATCATTAGTTGGAATAGTTACTAAATTCAATTCATGATGATAGATAAGCTACTACCTTTTGTTTTGATTCGCCAAGGCCATCAATACCTAATTCGAGGAAGTCGCCAGGTTTTAAATATAATGGCGGATTCATTCCCAAACCAACTCCTGACGGAGTACCAGTTGAAATAATATCACCAGGTAAAAGGGTCATGAATTTACTGATATATGATACCAGAAAAGGGATATTAAAAATCAAATCATCCGTATTGCCATCCTGAACTATTCTACCATTTAACTTGAGCCACAAACCTAAATTATGCGGATGGGGTATTTCGTCTTTTGTAACTAACCACGGACCAATTGGTGCAAAGCTGTCGCAGCCTTTTCCTTTATCCCAGGTTCCGCCCCGCTCTAACTGAAAGGCCCTCTCACTTACATCATTATGTAAACAGTATCCGGCAACATAATTCATTGCATCAGCTTCATTTACATAGCTTGCTTTCTTTTCCATAACCACCGCCAATTCTACTTCCCAATCTGTTTTCATAGAATCTCTTGGAATAACAATCTGATCATAGGGGCCTATGATAGCCGTAGTTGATTTTAAAAATAAAATGGGCTCAGCAGGTATTGCTGCATTGGTTTCTTTAGCATGTTTAGCATAGTTGAGTCCGATACAAATTATTTTAGAAGGTCTTTGTATCGGGCATCCGATTCGCACACTATCGTTAATTTCTCGAAGAAATAATTCATTTTTATTGAGTATTTCAGAAAGAAGATTTAACCCGTCATTTGCAAAAAAATGTTCATCATAATCATTTACAAAATCACTTACGTCATAATACTTTCCCTGAATAACAACACCAGGTTTTTCTTCCCCATTTTTCCCAAAACGAAACAACTTCATTTTTTGAATTTTAGATTAGTTTAATTGAATAATGGTATCTATATCATTAAAAATAATAGCATCGAGATAAACAAACACCCCTTCAGGAACTTGTTTGAATTTTACTGTTGTTTTAGAATTAAAAATAGTAGCCGAATTGATTTTCTCAGATAATTGAGGAATAAATAGATAGGGTTTCGGTTCTTGTTTGTTCAAAATATGAACATAAAATGTTTTGGCTTTTTGAGTAATTACACCCCATTCCTGCGCAGG
>JAYUFN010000459.1:0-7788 GCA_043738705.1 Bacteroidota bacterium | reverse complement strand
GCACTTCATCTAACACATTTTGTAAGAAATTAAAAGTAAATTCTGTTGGAGCAAAAACATCTTCAAACACCCCCCATGTTTGCTGAACTTGTTTTGCTTCAGTAGTTCCTGCCCAAGGCGATTTAGCAGGATGATTAGTTGATGAATCGGGGAAACAACTCAACTCTGGATATGCTGCAATTGCGGCAGAAGCATGTCCCGGTAATTCAATTTCAGGAATGATAGTTACATACCGATCAGCTGCATATTTTACAACCTCTTTAATTTCAGCTTGCGTATAAAAACCGCCATCACGAATACCGTCATTACTTTTGCCTGGGAAATGGCCAACGATTGTGCCATTTCTAAATCCACCAACTGTAGTAAGTTTCGGATATTTTTTTATTTCAATTCTCCATCCTTGGTCTTCTGTTAAGTGCCACTGAAATGTATTCATTTTATGCATGGCAATAAAGTCAATATATTTTTTTACATAAGCGGCTGGAAAAAAATGTCTACCAACATCTAAGTGCATACCTCTATACGCAAATCTTGGCTTATCTTCTATTTGTACAAATGGGACAGGGAGATTTTGCATTTTTGAGGTTGGTAATAATTGTATAAGCGACTGTACTCCATAAAATGTACCAGCTGCATTAGCTCCTGCAATATAGACCCCATCTTTGTTTACATGCATATTATAAGCACCTGCAATCGGATATTCAATCCTCGCATAATTGAGTACGATTTTGTTTTTGTAATCTCCTTTATTAACAACTTTTAATTGGAACCCATAGAATTGCTGTAAAAAATCGTTTAGAAAATCGGCAGATTTTTTCAAGTCGCTTCCTACTAATAAAATTTGTGTTTTATTATTGATTGTATAGTTTCCTTTTTCTACTACCAATTTTGCTGGTTGTGGAATAATGCTAACGTCTTGAGTGTTTGCAACGGTAAAACCAATAGCAAATAAGCATGTGAAAACCAATTTTTTCATAAGTCGTTTATTTTAAAATGGGTAATATGATTTTCGATTGGTTATTAAAAATTCGAATAGTGGCCTTTTGAAAGTCAGCAGGTTTGGCATGATAGATATCTGTAAATTTTTGCGGGTTTCTATCCGCTAAAGGGAACCAGCTACTTTGAATTTGAATCATTAAACGATGTCCCTTTTTAAATGTATGAGCAAGATCGGGAAGTGCAAATTTGACTTGCGTGGGTTTACCAGGAATAAACGCTTCAGGATTTTCAAAACTATTTCTGAATTTACCGCGCATGATTTCTCCTCGAACCATCATTTGATACCCATTCATTGTATAATGGTCGTTACTGCTGTATTTAAAATCGTCTGGAAAAACGTCGATTATTTTAACTATAAAATCAGCATCAGTGCCACTGATACTTACCATTAAATCTACAGTAGGAGTACCTGCAAGCGTTAGATCTTCTGTTAGTATCGGTGTTTGATATACTAATACATCTGGCCGCCGAGCAGCAAATCTCTGATCATCAGTCATATATTCTCTTGTTCTACCCATGTGAACATTCTCTGCATAGGGTACTGGTTTTGCCGGGTCGCTGGTATACTCACTGAAGCTCGTTAATGCTGCTATTTTATTCGTAAAATAATTAAGTTCTCCATTTGCAGTGAGGAATAGTTCACGATTTATAACATTAGCAGCAGGCCATTGTGAAAATTGTCGCCACTGATTTTCGCCAGAGAAGAAAATGTTTGCTTCAGCTATTTTGTCAACAGATCCCTTTCCTTTTAGATAGTAATTAAAAAAAGGCAATTCAATGTTTTGTTGATACCATTCACTTGTATTTGAACCGAATTCCACATTACCTAGATGTGTTCCGTCTTTTGTGCCCCATTGGCCATGATACCAAGGCCCCATTACTAATTGGTTTTTATTTTTCGCCTTTGCTTCAATGGCTTTATATAAATTCCATGCACCGTAACAATCCTCAGCATCAAATAATCCACCCACAATTAATGTAGGGATTTTAGAAGAGATGTTCTGTACATAATTTCGATCATTTCTATTTTTCCACCAATCACTATAATTTGGATGAGTCATTAAATCGTTCCAAAATGCAATACTATCACCCATTAATTTACTTAATTGCGGTAGCGTTCCATTTCTAAGAAAGAATTCATAATTATCTTGTATTGGAAAATCAAACCCAGTTGGGCCAACAGTTGTAGGTTTTGGCCTTGGTTTTCCAAACGAGGAGTAAAAACCAAATGCATCCATCACCATCAATGCTCCATTATGGTGAAAATCATCCCCAATAAACCAATCGGTTACGGGTGCTTGCGGACTCACCGCTTTTAAAGCTGGGTGATTGCTAAGCGCTGCCATAGCCGCATAAAAACCTGGATACGAAGTTCCATAAACTCCAACATTGCCGTTGTTATTAGCTATGTTTTTAACGAGCCAATCAATGCTATCATAGGTATCGGATGATTCATCGATATCTTCTGTAGTTTTTTTATTAGGCTGATAAGGTCTTACATCTACAAAATTTCCTTCACTCATCCACCTTCCGCGCACGTCCTGTTGCACAATGATAAATTGTTCTTGTAAAAAGTATTTTCTAGCTCCTCGCCACATTTCAGAGTATTTTTTTTCACCATAAGGGGCACAACTATACGGTGTTCTTGTTAGGAGCAAAGGATGCTTTTCAGAAAGGTCTTTAGGAATATAGAGCGAAGTAAAAAGTTTGATCCCATCACGCATTGGCACGAGTACTTCTTTTTTGGTATAGTTGTTTATAAACCAAAGAGAGTCGGTATTTTGTGCAATTCCAAAAAGCGGGAACAGGCTAAGGGCAATCAGTATTTTTTTCATATAAGCTATTTAGCAATGCCTGAAAATAAAAAAAGTTTCTCTGAATGGGAGAAACTTTTTTTATTTATAGTTTGCAGATCATTAAACTTTAGTAAGCTTGATCATATTTGTAGGCAAATGTAAATGTACTGGGGTACTGCCTGTATTTACTACGGTGTCTCCATCTTTTAAAAAGCCACGTTCTTTCAAAATCTTAATCTGATCAGATACAATATTATCGAAGCTCTCTTCTTCATCATAATAGAATGCCCTTACTCCCCAACTAAGACTGAGCTGGTTAACTAATGTGCGTTCTTTAGTAAAGATGAAAAGGGGAGAAGAAGGTCGATAACTACTCAGCATAAATGCGGTATAACCACTTTGTGTCATTCCAATCAAGGCTTGTGCCTCAACATCTTCCGCTATTTTACAAGCATTATAACAGATTGCATCACTATGATAAGAAGGAGAGTGAGGTTGCGGTTTTAAATCTGCTGAGCGATCATAACGATATTCTTTTTTTTCAATCTCTCTAATGATCTTTCGCATTGTTTGAACTACCAGTGCAGGGTGGTTACCAGCAGCCGTTTCGCCACTCAACATTACTGCATCTGCTCCCTCAAGAACTGCATTAGCAACGTCAGTAATTTCAGAACGGTTTGGCTTAACTCGGTCAATCATGCTTTCCATCATTTGGGTTGCCACAATTACTGGTTTTGCACGGTGTAAGCATTTTCGGATTAATTCTTTTTGAACCAGCGGAACTTGTTCAATTGGGATTTCAACTCCCAGATCTCCACGAGCAATCATAATTGCATCGCTTTCTAATATGATATCACGAATATTTAAAAGTGCTTCAGGCTTTTCGATTTTTGCGATGATCTTGGTTTTGCTTTTCTTTTCAGTTAGCTTGCTTCTGAGAATTACGATATCTCTCACGCTTCTTACAAAACTCAAAGCTACCCAGTCACATTTTTGTTCTATGATAAATTCAAGATCAATCAAATCTTTATCCGTTAATGCTGGTAAAGAAATTTTAGTATCTGGTAGGTTGAGCCCTTTTTTAGAAGAAAGGATACCACCAAGGGTTACTTCCACTTTTACATCGCCATTTTTTTCAATGCCAATTACTTTTACTTCCAACTTTCCATCATCGATCATAATGATATTGCCCATTACTACATCTCCAGCAAGATTTGGATAGGAAACATAGATTTTCTCGAGCGTGCCAACACATTTTTCGTTAGTGAAAGTGAGGATATCACCTGGCTTAATTTCTAAAGAATTATTTTCGATTTCTCCAACACGAAGCTTTGGCCCTTGCAAATCTGCAAGTATTGAAATACTATATGGCTCAGTGGCATTTATATTTCTGATATGCTCAATGATCTGAGCTTTATCTTCATGGTTACCATGAGAAAAATTTAAACGAAACACATTTACACCGGCGCGTACCAACTCTAAAAGTTTTTCGTAAGTATCACATGCAGGACCAACTGTAGCAACAATCTTTGTTCGATGGTCTACGTGTTCGATCCCAGCCTGCGTATTCATTTCTCTGTGCAGGTACTTGTCGATGTTTTTTGACATAACTAAATTGGTTGTTTAAAAATAAGTTGAGTTATTAAATGCTATTTAACTAGCTAAAATTTTAACAATCTTCATCCACTCGTCGCCGATTTTTTGTTTTTCTTTAATTGCTTTATCTAATGGTGTATAAAAAACCTCGTTATTTACAATGCCTACCATTACATTTTTTCTACCAGCAACAAGGCTTTCGACTGCATAATAACCCATGTTGCTAGCAATTAATCTATCTAAGCAGGTAGGAGATCCGCCTCTTTGAATATGTCCGAGGATACAAACTCGGATATCTGCTTGCGGGATCCTTTCCCTTAAAATTTTTGCAATTTCATTAGCACCTCCAAACTCGTCACCTTCAGCAACTACAACTAGATTTACCAATTTTTTACGCTTCTCTTTTTCTGTAAGATTGAAAATGAGTGCCTCAATATCTGTTTTAGATTCTGGAATCAGAATGTTTTCGGCTCCCGTAGCAATGCCGCTGTGCAATGCAATATACCCTGCGTCTCTACCCATTACTTCTACAAGAAATAATCGGTCGTGGGCATCCATCGTGTCTCTGATTTTATCAATTGCTTCTACTGCAGTATTTACAGCCGTATCAAACCCAATGGTAAAATCACTACCCGCAATATCTTTGTCAATTGTTCCTGGAATACCAATGCAAGGAATATCATATTCATTGCTGAAGCGTTGTGCCCCGCGGAAACTTCCATCTCCTCCAATGATTACTAATCCGTCAATTCCTCTTTTCTTAAGGTTTTCGTAAGCTTTCTTTCTACCCTCAGGTTCAAAAAATTCTTTACTACGAGCCGTTTTTAAAATGGTCCCTCCTCTTTGAATAATATTTGCTACAGATCTAGAATCCATTTGAAATATATCATCGTCTACCATGCCATTATATCCCCGCATGATTCCGAAAACTTCTAGATTGTGGTAAAGACTTGTTCTAACAACAGCTCTGACAGCGGCATTCATTCCAGGTGCATCTCCCCCGGAAGTGAGTACACCGATTTTGTTGACTTTTTTAGCAGACATTGTAGATTTGCAATTCTTTCTTAATACGATAAAAAAATACTGACTTGGCAATCGTAACGCAAATGTGTATCACACTACACAAGTTCCAAAAATAGGCATTTACCTGTAAATCCCAAGTGCTTATCTTGTAAAGATCAATTTGTAGGGTTGTATTACAAGGCTTTTTATTACTTATGCAAATGGTTTTTCGGGTCAATATCTTGCATTGTATTTATAAATTATATGATGTATATTCTGTTTAAATTTAATGATAAGATCACATTGCCTATTAGAAAATACTTAAATTTAAGCTGCAATTTTAATGTAGTAGATATATACTCCCTAAATGCTGCAAACACAACTACAATTATATTATGATCAGCGCATCAAGCATGTATTCAATCACTTACATGATTTTGATATATATGCTACTGAAAATGCCTTACACGATTTTAGGGTGGAGATAAAAAAGTTGAAGGCAATACTCAAATTTCTCAAAACAATTTATCCCAAACAAAAGCTTAAGAAATCTGCAAGAGAGCTAAATCATATTTTTCAGGATGCAGGTGAGATCAGAGAATACCAATTATTACAGCAATGGTTGAATAAATACGAATTAAATCTTTCTTTTAATAGCTACTTTCCGCCTTCAAATCTTCAGAAAATGATCAAGGGTTTTCATGGAGAAACAAATCAGTTCAAAGTTCATATTAAAGAACTGAATGAGAATGTAGCTAAATATATCGCAGCTACTAACGAAATTTTAGCGGAACATTATGTGAGAGATTTGCAGGCCCATATTGATAAATTGATTAGAAAAAATTGCCCTGAAACTGAATGGCATAGCTTACGCAAACTAATTAAACAATGGATGTATGCAATTAATTGGTTAGATAAAAAAGATGATGCGGACATCGCATATTATCAGAAATTACAGGAATCAATAGGGTATTGGCACGATGCAGAAGTGATAAAAGAATCATTAGTACTTAAAAAAATTCATTTATCTGTAGATGTAGAGTTACAGAAAGCGTATTCACTTGCTTGCGACAAATTAAATCATTCAATGCGATACCGTGAAAAACAAATTGTAGAAATGTTTTCAAAAAAAGAAATCATTGCCTGAGTCAAATTCTACCTATCGTATTTATTTGAGTGGAAGAAAAACTTCTGCCATCATGCACCTTGTGCTACCGCCACCATTGGTTTCTATAGTTTTAATATCTGAATGAATAATTTCATTAAAACTAGTAATTAGTTCAATCTGATCTTCTGTAAGACTTTCAAATGCCTGAGTGGACATCACCAGATATTTTTTGCTATTACTGTTTTCAACTTGTAACATATTACCTGCAAAATGATTCATCTGGTGGATAGTAATGGGAATAATTTTTTTATCAGTCGTAAGAATTTGCTCCATCATAAAAGTTCTTTCTTCTAGGTCAGAAATTGAATCTAAGCAGATCACAACATATTGATCTGCTACACACATCATCACATTGGTGTGATAGATAGGGAAACCATCTGCATCGAAGGCTGAAAATATTATTGGTTGAAATCCCATTTCATCACAGAATTGTTGAAGTACATTTTCATCAGTTCTAACTGAAAGGCATGCATATGCTAATTGGTTATCACGATCCAATACCATACTGCCAGTACCTTCTAAAAAACGACCTCGATCTTCTTGACCTGTAAAATCTAAACGGTTACCTATTTCAAATTTTGATGATAATTGAGCTAATACCGACTCTTTTCTTTCTAATCTTCTATTTTTGGCAAACATGGGATACAGGCATATGATACCTTCTGCATGAAATGAAATCCAATTATTTGGAAAGATAGAATCGGGTGTATAGGGTGAAATGGTGTCTTGAATTACAGTGATATCAATATCATGATCTAGTAACAGGTTAACGAATAAATCAAATTCTGCAAGTGCCTTTTCAGAAATACGCTCATCATTAGAATAATTCTGAAAACTATTATTCACTGCTGTCTCAGAATTAAAATTAAAATGGACGGGACGAATCATTAAGATATGTGAAGTTGTTTGCATGGTATTAAAAAATGGGGGTTCTTAAAATGGGCATGCTCATACAATGAAATCCCCCTCTTGCTCTTGATAGTTCAGCTGAAGGCATTAGGATTAAAGTGTCTTTTATATTCTCCACTAAAATAGTTCCTGATTCTAGTTGTTCGATAAGCGCTTTAACATGGATAATACTAAATCCGGCATTTTTAAATGCCTCAGTAGTTTTATCGTTTCGATCATATCCTAATACAACTCCTTCTTTTAATGCCAGAAGGTTGCAGGAGTCTGTCCACTGTTCTCTTGCACTGTAAGGAAATTCATTATTGCCCGAGAAAATAA
>JAYUFN010000458.1:0-7799 GCA_043738705.1 Bacteroidota bacterium | reverse complement strand
AAAAATGGTAAACCCGATTTGAAATTGCATTGGATGGATGGTGGCATACAACCAGAACGCCCAGAAGAATTGGGTGCAAATGAAATGATGGGTGACGGTGGTAATGGTGCCATATTTATTGGATCAAAAGGTAAAATGATGTGTGGCACTTATGGTGTTAACCCACAATTATTACCAACATCCTTAACTAAAACAACCATCGTTCCTCAAACTGTTGCACGTGTTAAAGGCGGTGATGCGGGCCACTATGCAGCATGGGTAGAAGCTTCTATTGCAGGCTATGGAACTGATTTAGCGAAGAACTTGAGTTCGCATTTTGATATTGCAGGTCCATTAACAGAAAGCATCTTAATGGGTAACCTCGCATTACGTAGTTATAATATTGAAAAGAAAAATTCAAAAGGAGGAATTGATCATCCAGGTCGTGGCATTAAATTATTATGGGACGGGCCAAATATGAAGATCACCAATTTTGATGAAGCTAATCAGTTTGTTAAACGTTCTTATCGTGAAGGATGGAGTTTAGGAATTTAGTGAAGAGATAAAAGATAAGAGTGAAGAGTGGAGCGAAATGAAGTATAAAAAAAAGAGACTGTCCCTTTTGAGGCAGTCTCTTTTTTTTACTTTCGACTTTTTAATTTTGACTTTTTAATTCGACTCACATAGAGAATGCTTGCAAATAGGCCGCATCAACCTCAGCACTTTCAAGCGGATTAGTTCCTGTGAAAGCTTCCTGCTCAACAATATAATATTTTAAACCGCTTTCAGTTCCGGCTTTCAATATTTTCTTGAAATCGATGATGCCTTTTCCAAGATGACATGATTCATGACCCGCTGCAGTTTTCATTTGATCTTTTACATGGCATAAACGGAAACGGTTCGGATATTTTTTGAAATAAGTTATTGGGTCGATCCCTGCAGCAACTACCCAATAAATATCCATTTCAAAATCTACCAATTCTTTATCGGTATTGTCCATCATCACATCTTGCGGCATCTGACCATCGATAGCTTTGAAAGAATAATCGTGATTATGGTAGGCAAAACGGATCCCGTTCTTTTTGCAGATCTCACCACACTTATTAAACTCATCAGCAAATTTTTTAAAATCGTCGATCGATTTTTGTGGACCCTTGTAAGGACAGATCAGATATTTCATTCCAATCGCAGAAGCTTCTGCAGCTTTGCGTTCAAAATCTTTTTGAATATTACAATGCGTTGAAATGATTTTCATTCCAAGATCGTCCATATATTTTTTGTACTCTTTGTAATCCATCCCCCAAAACATACCCTTCGCACTTTCAAAACTTTCAATTTGCTTGTACCCATAAGAAGCAATTTTTTTCAAAGTGCCTTTTGCATCTGCTGTCATATCTTCTTTTACGGTCCATAGTTGCAATCCAAAAGCTGGTAATTTTTTTGCGGCAAACATATCCAATATACCTGCTGATGTTCCTTTGAATGGCAAAGACAATCCCGCAGCAGCAAATGCGCTCGTGCGTAGAAAGTCTCTTCTGTTATTTGACATACAATCGTTTTTATTAATGAGTTTTTGTAATGATATTTTTATGAATAGTACTACTAAGTTGCCCAAGCTTTATCGCCTTTTTTATAAGGGATACAGCCTTCGTATTTACCCGGAACAGCCACATAGCGCAATGCCTTGGTAGCACCTACTTCTGAAGTAAAGAAGCCCATCAGGGTTAATTCTTTTAACATTCTGAAATAGTGTGTAGGATCGGTATCTTTTTTTGCCTTTTGATAGTCTTTGGCCTCTTTGTCCAAATCAACCAATAGGTCATGTCTTTGTTGTGCTGAACTGTCCATGAATATTTTACCTGATTTCTTTTTGCAAGCATCATCTAGTTTTTTCAAACCTTCTGTAAAAATGGCCTGGTCTTTTTGTTCATAGCAGTCTTTGACATACACAATCATAAATTCACCCACTTTTGCTTCTTTAGCACCAGGAGTAGAGGTTGCGGGTAAAATGGTTTCACCAATCTCGTTCAAAAATGCAATATCATCTTTGCTGAAATTGATTCCTGCTGCGGCATTTTTATCGCTGGTTTTACAACCCGATAAAAAAACTTCAGCGCCTAACAAAGTACCGCCCAACAGTAATGCAACACTGGAAATGGCTTCTCTTCTGTTCATGATGTTTATTTTATTTTTTTTTAATTTGAGCTACAATCATATTAGCTATCGCAGCAATTTATTTAATTATAGATTTTGTTTTTTCAATTCTTCCACTGCAAATGCAGCAGCTCTTGCTGTAAACGCCATATAAGTTAAGGATGGATTAACGCAAGAAGAAGATGTCATAAACGCCCCGTCTGTAACAAATACATTCGGTGCATCCCATACTTGGTTATTTCCATTAAGCACAGAAGTCTTTCGATCTCTGCCCATACGTGCAGTTCCCATTTCATGAATTCCTTTGCCTGGAGTACCATCACCATTATGGCCTTTTACGTCTTTCACACCAGCAGCAGTCAGCATTTCAATAGCATCATCCACACAATCTTTGCGCATTTTCTTTTCGTTCTCTTTCAATTCGCAATCGATCGCTAATACGTGCATTCCCCACTTATCTGTTTTGGTTTTGTCGATGCTAATTTTATTATCATGATACGGTAACATTTCACCAAATCCGCCCATACCCATATTCCAGCTACCTGGCTCAGTAAGTGCCTCTTTAAATTCAGCTCCAATATTAAATTCTGCCACTTGATGGTTCCAACCTTCTCTCGAACCACTTCCTTGATACCCAAATCCACGAACATAATCACGTTTGTCGTTACCAACATTTCTATATCGTGGAATATAAATACCATTCGCTCTACGTCCAAAATAATATTTGTCTTCATATCCATCTACTCGTCCACCGGCACCAGTACCAAGATGATGGTCCATTAAATTATGTCCCAACTCTCCGCTACTACTTCCTAAACCTTCAGGCCAAATATCAGTTGCTGAATTCATTAGAATCTTTGCAGTATCTAATGTTCCTGCATTTATAAATACAATCTTTGATTTGTACTCAACAGTTTGATTGGTTTCTGAATCTAAAACTTCTACCCCTGTAGCTTTTTTCTTATCCTTATCGTACAAGATTTTTGTTACAATTGAAAATGGACGCAAGGTTAAATTACCTGTTTTTGTTGCAGCAGGCAATGTAGATGATTGTGTACTAAAGTAGCCGCCAAAAGGGCAACCTAGCCAGCATTTATTTCTAAACTGGCAACCAACTCTTCCCTCGTGAGGAACCGTAATATTTGCAGTACGACCAATAATCATATGGCGCTCACCTTTGTAGTGTTCTTTGATTCTCGCAGCCACGTCTTTTTCTACACAAGTCATGTCCATTGCTGGTAGATACTGTCCATCGGGCAATACTGCAAGTCCATCTCTGTTTCCACTTATTCCCGCAAATTTTTCAACATAATCATACCAAGGCTCAATTTCCTTATAGCGAACCGGCCAATCAACACCATGACCATCTTTTGAATTTGCTTCAAAATCTAAATCACTCCAACGATAGCTTTGACGGCCCCACATTAGTGATTTACCGCCAACATGATATCCTCTAAACCAATAGAAAGGTTTCACTTCTGTATAAGGGTGTTCAGAATCCTTACACCAGAAATCCAAATTAGATTCGTTGAGTGCATAATCTCTTTTCAGATTTGGATAATCGTGGATCATTTGTTGTGTTCTTCTACCACGGTGTGGGAAGTCCCACGATTCTTTATTAGCATTCACATAATCCTTAATGTGCTCAATATTGCGCCCTCTTTCGAGCAACAATACTTTAAGTCCTTTTTCAGTTAATTCTTTAGCAGCCCAGCCACCGCTGATGCCAGAACCAACTATAATTGCGTCATACGTTTTTTCAGCCATTTGATTGTGATTTATTGGGTATTTTATGGGTTTTTAAATATCGCAGATTTGAATTGCTTTACGTAATGATTCGATCGGGTTTGGATCCTTAGGAATAAACTCCTGTGCTACATAACCCTTGTATCCCGTTGCGTGGATAGCTTTCATGATGGCAGGATAATATAATTCCTGACGATCATCAATTTCGTTCCTGCCTGGCACTCCTCCTGTATGATAATGTCCAAAATATTCATGCGAATTAGAAATTGTTCGGATGATATCGCCTTCATCAATTTGCATATGATAGATATCAAATAATAATTTAAAGTTGGGCGACCCCACTCGCTTTACCAATTCAATCCCCCATGCAGAACGATCGCACATATAATCTTTATGGTCTACCCTACTATTTAGAAGTTCCATTTGAAGTATCACTCCCTTTTTTTCTGCAAGGCCAACAATTTGTTTCAATCCCTCCACACAATTTTTTAATCCCGTTTCATCATCAATTGTTCCTTTGTTTCCACTCGCACAAAAAAGATTTACAAAGCCAGCTTTGGAAACTAAATCGATATGTTCGGTATAACTTTTAATTAATGTTTCGTGGTATTGTTTATCATTCCATCCTTTAGTAAGTCCTATTTCAGCCCCATTACACATCGTGGAAAGCAACCCATATTTTTTTAGTGTATCCCAATCTTTTGGACCCACCAAATCAATCCCTACTAGTCCTATTTCTTTAGCAGAGGCACAGAGTTGATCGAGTGGGATAGATCCATAACACCAACGGCAGGCGGAGTGATTAATATTTCCCTTTAGGTGGGTTATGTTATTTTTTTCTTTCATGTCTTTCGTAAAGGATAACAATGCGCCACCCGCTGCAAGGGCTGCAGAACCTGCAACCAGATTTTTAATGACTGATCTTCTGTTTGTATTTGTTGACATATTTTTTTGAATACTTAAAACAGTGAATCTATACGGCTTTCAAAATTTCTTGCTTTCTTCCTTTCATGTAGAAATAAAGTCCAATGAAAGCAGCTGTTAAAAAGATAGGAATAATGAGTGTAAAATTAATGATCTCAGGACCTGCTGCTTTTTTTGCTTCATTCAGCACATTTGCAAATTCAGTGCCTGTAGCTGCGTCATTATATACTTTGATATCTGCACCTGCAGGTAATTTAGCAGCGATCAAACGATCGTAATAACCACCCATGAAAATCATATAAACAGACACCGCAAACATACCAGCTCCCCCCATTAAATTCATTCCAATAGCACCTGTTCTCGGTAAATTTTCAGAAACAAATCCAATCATTGTTGGCCAGAAATAACAAACTCCCATACCAAAAACCAAAGCACCAGCAAATAAGATGTTACCTGAGCTATGACCTAATAAATACAACCCAACTGAAGCAAGTACAGCTGAAATAATTAATACTCCTTGGGGAGAAAATTGTTTAATTACAGGTTTAGCAAATGCACGACCCAATACCATTACCCCAGTTTCTACTGTTAATAAAAGGATCGCATTGTCGGACACATTTTTCAATAAAATATCGATCCACTGACCAGTAAATAATTCTGTGATAGCAGTCCCAAACATTAAAATAAACATTACCCAAAAGAGAGGCGTAAAAAATACAGCCTTATACATGTCTTTCGAAGAAACCCCACTTGCCACACGTTCAGTTACAGGGAAATCTAATTTGCTAAATAAATATCCATAAATAATTGTTGGGATAGCCATCAATCCAACTTGGATCTGCCAACCAATTCCAATTTTATCTAATAGGAAAACCAATAAAGTACCAATTACAATTCCTCCTGGGAACCATAAGTGAAAATAATTCAATCTTGTAGTTTTGTTATCCGGATAAATGGTCGCCACTAATGGATTACATGCTGCTTCTACAGTACCATTGGCAATTCCAATACAAAGTGTAGAAATAAATAAGCTCCAAAAGCCACCAGCAAAAATGGTAAGAATAATTCCCAATAAATGAAAAGCAAATGCAATCAGCAAAAGCTTTTTCATTCCAATAATATCAACCAATACTCCACCTGCTACAATAGCTAAAGGGAATCCCCAGAAAGCAGTTGCAGCAATGGTTCCAAGTTGAGAAGCATTTAATTCGAATTGTACACCAAGTCTTCCTAGGATGCCAGCGCGAATTCCAAAAGATAAAGAAGTTACCAATAGTGCCAAACAACTGGCAACAAATAATTGGCTACGTTGTGGGGTAGTTTGCATGTCGTTAGTGTTAAAAAGAAAATTTAAGGAGTTAAATGTAATTTTTTATTTTTAAAAACTCGATTGAAAAATCAAAGCCTTGAAAAAATAATTTAGTAACCTTAAATTGGAGAGCTTTGTGTCAAAAAGACACGATGTAAACAAATTAAAATATCCTTACATTTAATTAAAAAAAGAACAACCAAATGAATCGAAAACTCAGAATGGGTATGGTTGGAGGCGGGAAAGACGCTTTCATTGGAGCCATACATCGCTTTGCCGCCAATATGGATGGCTTGATCGAAGTTGCCGCAGGTGCGTTGAGTATTAATCCTGAAATAGCTGTTGATTCTGGTAAGATGTTGTTCTTGCCTGCAGACAGAACTTATTTGACTTATGATGAAATGATCACAAAGGAAGCTGCATTGCCTGCCGATAAACGAATTGATTTTGTAACAATAGTTACTCCAAATTTTGCACACTTTGCTCCAGCCATGATGGCTTTGGATCATGGCTTTCATGTGGTAATTGAAAAACCAATTGCATTTACTTTAGACGAAGCCATTCAATTAAAAAAGAAAGTGGAAGAAACTGGATTGATACTTTGCTTAACCCATACTTATTCCGGTTACCCAATGGTGAAACAAGCCAAAGCAATGGTTGCCGATGGTGTGCTAGGAAGGATTCGCAAAGTATGGGTTGAGTATCCACAGGGATGGTTGAGCAAACTAAGCGAAAGAGAAGGTAATGCACAAGCAGCTTGGAGAACAGATCCTAAGAAAAGTGGTAAAGCTGGTTGTATGGGCGATATCGGTACTCATGCAGCTCACTTATCTGAATATATTACAGGTGCCCAGATTACACATTTATGTGCCGACTTAAATGCAATAGTGCCAGGCCGTATGCTAGATGATGATGGTGGTGTTTTATTGAAATTCAATAATGGTGCCGCAGGAGTTTTAATGGCATCGCAAGTGGCAGCAGGTGAAGAGAACGCATTAAAAATTCGAATCTATGGAGAGAAGGGTGGATTAGAATGGGCGCAACACGAACCCAATACCTTGCTAGTAAAATGGCTGGATGCTCCAACTCAAATTCTTCGCGCTGGGGGAAATTATGGCGACCGATTGTCAACGTATGCCACTATGAATTGCAGAACGCCAGGCGGACATCCAGAAGGATACCTTGAAGCATTCGCGAACATCTATCACAATTTTGCAAAAACAGTTTCTGCAAGAATTGATGGAAGCACCCCAACGAAAGAGGAATTAGATTTCCCTGGTGTGGAAGATGGTATCAGAGGTATGGCATTTATTGATAATGTTGTTGCCTCTGCGCAATCAGACATTAAATGGACCGAATATGTCATCAATTCATAGAATAATAATTTATCAATCATGACCAATATTAAAGGCCCCGCAATATTTCTTGCACAATTCATGGGCGATGAAGCACCATTCAACAGACTAGATACAATCTGTGCTTGGGCAAAAAGTTTAGGTTTTGTTGGCGTTCAAATTCCTGCCTGGGATGCACGTTGTATCGATCTAAAAAAAGCTGCAGAAAGTAAAACTTATGCAGATGAAATCAAGGGTATCGTAAATGCCGCTGGTATGGAAATCACAGAATTGTCGACCCATTTACAAGGTCAGCTAGTTGCTGTGAACCCTGCTTACGATGCATTGTTCGA
>JAYUFN010000457.1:0-2818 GCA_043738705.1 Bacteroidota bacterium | reverse complement strand
GTTCTGCAGCCCTTCTTCTTTGTTCTTCAGTTTCATCCACATAACTGTTATCCATTGCCAATGAGGCTTGAATTGGAATGGGCTTGTTTACAACAGGTTCTACATTATCTTTCATTACCAATTGCATTTCCACTTGTTCTTCAACCAGTTTTATTTGTAATTCAGGTTTAACTTCAGCAACTTTTATCTCTTCAACAATTGTTGTATGAGTAGTTTCAGTGATGGTTGATTCTGTAACTGCATAAATATTATTTGGCTTATTCAGACCAGAGAATCTAGAAACAATTGGTTCCGATGGTTGATCAGAAACGGTAAACTGAATCAGTTCTTCCTGTGCAGTTTTAGCAACAGGAATTATTTCAGGCTCTATTTCTTTTTCGATTGAATTGGTCGGCGAGTCTACACTTAGTTCAAAATGCAAAACTTCTTTCTTATTATCGTAAGAAGTTACAGAAGGAGTTGTTTCAAGGAAAATCGATTGCGCTGTTTCTACAAAAGGAATTTCATTAACTACTATTTCCTGCATGTGTGGCTCAAACGGATCTTTTACTGGCTCAACAACTTGATGCTGAATAGCTACGGTTTTTGTCTCCTCTTGTGCAACACCTAAGGTCATTACAATTTTTTCTTCTTTAACAGCAACTTGTTTTGCAGGTACTGGTTTAGCAAAGGGGTCTTTGTGCTCAAACCCTGTAGCAATAAGAGTTATACCTATTTTTTTATCCAAAGTAGGGTCATATCCCATACCCACAATTACATCAGTAGCTTCTCCCGCCTGCATGCGCAAATAGTTATTGATAAGTTCCACTTCATCCATCGTACATTCATGATCGCCTTCTGCACTATTTATATTTATTAGAATCCACTTAGCACCTTTTATATCGCTATCATTTAATAATGGAGAAGATAAAGCTTCTTCAATTGCACGTTGCGCTCTGTCTTCACCTTCCACTTCACTTTTACCTAGGATAGCTACACCACCATTTTTCATTACGGTACAAACATCTGCAAAGTCAACAATAATATGTCCGCGGCTATTAATAATATCGGTAATACATTTAGCAGCTGTAGCCAAAACATTATCGGCTTTACTAAATGCTTCTTTCATTTTTAAGTTACCATATTGCATGCGCAATTTATCATTGCTGATAACCAATAAAGTATCAACATAAGGTTTCAGTTGACGAATACCTTCTTCTGCTTGTTGCATGCGACGCGGTCCTTCAAAACCAAAAGGTGTTGTTACAATACCAACAGTTAGAATACCAAGTTCTTTACAAATTTGTGAAATGATTGGGGCTCCACCAGTTCCGGTTCCACCACCCATACCAACGCAAATGAACGCCATTTTGGTATTTACTTCTAAAATACGTTTGATTTCTTCTAGAGACTCTTCTGTAGCTTTTTTCCCTACTTCCGGATTTGCTCCTGCACCCAAACCTTGGGTTAAATGCGGTCCGAGTTGAATCTTGTTTGGAACCCTGCTTTGTTCGATTGCTTTTGCATCTGTATTACAGATAATGAAGTCAACACCCTCAATATCTTGGGCATACATGAAATTAACTGCGTTGCTTCCTCCTCCTCCAACACCTAGTACTTTGATGATGGAAGATTTTTGTTTTGGAAGATCAAAATGGATCATAAAATACGGTTTAATGGGTTGATGCTATTCTGTTCTTTGGGGGTATATTTTTATATAACGAAAATCTATCAATTTTATTTTATGATCTGATCTTCCTCTTCTTTAAACATATCGATTAAATTATTTTTAAATTTGTCCCAGAATTTCTCTTTACGTTTATTTACGTCGACAGTAGTTGCAGCAGCAGCAATATTTATATTTCCACTAACTGTTGGAACTGTTAGTATTTTAGGCACTTCCACCTTTTTAAACTTCTCACTAAATTCTTTGTATTGATGTTCATAGTCGCTATACCCTTTTAGGATCAATCCTATACAAGTAGAATACATTGGCTTCTTCAACTCATCTATATGATTAGGGGCAAGGTGTTCGTTAGGGAGTCCAATACGTGCATTTAAGCCTGTTGTATATTCAGTAAGCTGTATTAGGTGTTTTAGCTGAGATCCACCACCAGTAAGGATTACGCCCCCATTTAACGCACGGCTATCTAAACCTACCTGCTTTAAATGATAACTCACAAAATCTAATATCTCGCTCATTCTTGCCTGAATAATTTGGGCAAGATTTTTAACACTAATCTCTTTCGCAGGCATCCCTTTTAATCCTGGAATAGTAATATATGCATTCGCTTTTGCTTCATCTGCTAACGCACTACCGAATTGAACTTTCATAGCTTCAGCCTGACTTTTCAATACACCCAATCCTAAACGGATATCGTTGGTAATATTTTCACCGCCAAAAGGAATTACTGCAGTATGTTTTAAAATGCCTTCATAGAACACGGCAAGATCAGAAGTACCACCACCAATATCAAGAATTGCAACACCAGCTTCCATATCAATTTCACTCATTACAGCACTTGCAGAAGCCAGTGGTTGTAATACCAAATCTTTAGTAAGTAATCCGCTTCTTTCAACCGCACGATTAATATTGCGAATGGCGTTACGATCCCCCGTAATAATGTGAAAATTTGCTCCAACCTTTACCCCATTAAATCCTACTGGATCCTTGATGTTTTGAATATTATCTACATGAAAGTCTTGCGGAATCACATCAATAATTTGATCTCCAGCAGGAATAAAAGTCTTCCGTTGATTGTTAATGAGTTGGTCTATTTCCCAAGACTGAATTTCGTTATCAGGCTCTTGTCGAACAATGTCACCGCGAGTTTGCAGA
>JAYUFN010000456.1:0-2819 GCA_043738705.1 Bacteroidota bacterium | reverse complement strand
ACCTATTAACTGTATCCGATAAAGCTCCTGATTTTGTAAAGAACGTTACTGCTGTAATGATGGCTGATCACGGCGACTCATTACCAGTTAGTATGATGCCGATAGATGGTACTTACCCTAGTGGAACTACACAATGGGAAAAAAGAAATGTAAGCGACAGAGTAGCTATTTGGGAACCAGATCTTTGTATTCAATGTGGTAACTGTGCTTATGTTTGTCCACACAGCGTTATTCGTGCTAAGTTCTATCACAAAGACAATTTAAAAGGTGTTAACGATGGATTCAAACACGCTCCTATTAATGCAAGAGGGTTTCCTGAAACACAATACACTTTACAAGTTTATTTGGAAGATTGCACTGGTTGTAATTTATGTGTAGAAGTTTGTCCTGCTCAAGACCCTGTAAATAATTTACACAAAGCAATCAACCTTGGAGATAAAGAACCATTGTTGGAAATAGAGAGAAAAAATATTGAAACATTTGAAAGCATCACTTGGAATGATCGTACTAAGATTGATTTTTCAACTGTTCATGGAGCACAATTCCTTGAACCATTGTTCGAGTTCTCTGGAGCTTGTGCTGGTTGTGGAGAAACCCCTTATCTGAAACTCTTATCACAATTATTCGGAACCCGTTTATTGGTTGCAAATGCTACAGGATGTTCTTCGATCTATGGAGGAAATTTACCTACTACACCATGGACAGTAGATAAAGAAGGAAGAGGTCCAGCATGGTCCAACTCACTATTCGAAGACAATGCAGAATTTGGATTGGGTATGCGCATCACAGCTGATAACCAATTAAAAATTGCTAAAAAATTATTAAATGAATTGAAACCTGAATTAGGCGAAAGTTTTGTGGAGGAAATGATTTCTGCAAAACAAGTTCTTGAATCAGAACTGGTGAAACAACAATTGAGGGTTCAACTATTAAAAGAAAAGTTAGCAGCCATTTCACTGGATGCAGCTAAACATTTATTATCTGTATGCGATCAATTAGTAAGAAGAAGTGTTTGGTTAGTAGGTGGTGATGGATGGGCTTATGATATTGGATATGGTGGATTAGACCATGCGTTGGCTAGTGGTAGAAATATCAAGATACTTGTGATGGATACAGAAGTATATTCAAATACAGGTGGACAATCATCGAAGTCTACACCTACTGCCGCAACTGCAAAATTTGCAACGAGTGGTAAAACAGGAGGTAAAAAAGATCTTGCATTACAAGCAATGTCTTATGGCAATGTATATGTTGCAAGAATTGCATTCGGTGCAAATCCACAACAAACTTTGCTTGCATTGCGCGAAGCAGAAGCATACGACGGACCCGCTTTGATCTTAGCATATAGCCATTGTATTGCACACGGATATGATCTGAAACACGGACTGGATCAACAAAACAAAGCAGTAGCAAGTGGTCACTGGCCGCTTTTACGATACAATCCGGTATTAAGATTAAAAAATCAAAACCCTTTTGTACTGGATTCTGCAAGACCTACGATCAGCCTTAAAGATTATGCTTATTTTGAATTAAGGTATAAAGTGTTAACGCTTACCAATCCCGAAGAAGCAGAGAGGCTGATTATTCATGCGCAAGATCTGGTAAATTTAAAATGGAAGACTTACGAAGAAATGGCTACTAAAAAAGCAAGTGACTTCGTACCAATTGGTTAAGTAAATATTACTAGTATAAAAAAATACCACCCAATAAAAGTTAGGTGGTATTTTTTTATGCCAAAACATTTTCCATCTCTGTTAATTTTTCTAGCAAAACAAATTGATTATATGCCCTAATAAAATTATGCCCTTCATAGTTTGCTCCGTAGTAAATATCATTACTAAGATGATCAGTCAAAAATCGTAAAGCTTGCATATAAATCATAAACTGACCGGCATAGAAATAATATTTTTTTTCCTGTATACTTAATACATCATTCATTTCAGATCCATAACCATCCACTATTGCATGATAGATATCTTCACGGATATTTATTAAATCAAAATTTTTTTCTTCTTCACTAACAGGACATAAATAAGTTCGCATCATATCACCTACATCACTTATAAAATATCCTGGCATCAAAGTATCTAGATCAATTACACAAATTCCTTTATCATCTGAATTAAATAAAATATTACTGATCTTAGTATCGTGATGCGTTGCTCTTTGTTTAAATTCAGGGTCAACTATGATTTCCTGATAAGTTGTAACGATATATTGATATCGCTCTAAACCCTTGATCAAACCCTGTGCCGATACAATACGTTCTGAATTTCCATTTAATAACGCTTCCTGAAATTGATCAAATCTAAGTAACAAATTGTGAAATTCTTTTAAGGTAATTTTTATTTTTTTTACCTCGAACCTGTTTAATAATTTGGTGAATTTACCGAACTGTTTTGCTGCTTCAAATGCTTCAGATGCATTATTCACAATAGTTTTAGCATGTGAATCAAATACAAAAGGAAACATTCGATAGTATTTGCCTTCTGTAAATATTATCGATTTCCCAGCTACTGTTTTCGAAGGCACAACAAAAAAATAGTCAGGAAAATGACTTGTCAAATAATCTCCAACTGCATCAATATTAGAAGAAATATCATTCGGTTCTTTGAAAACTTCCTGATTAATACACTGTAAAACAAATCCCAAATCAACTGTTTTTATTTTCCAAGTATGATTGATCAGCCCCGTGCCGAATGGGATTATTTCAATTTTTTTCTGATCTAATCCATAGGCATCTAAAACAATTTGGGGGATGTTAGCCATACTGGTATAAAAAATTAATAAGCATCACATCAACCAGGTCGCACGCGAGT
>JAYUFN010000455.1:0-7828 GCA_043738705.1 Bacteroidota bacterium | reverse complement strand
AGAGCGATCCCAAAGCAACTTATTTAAATGTTCACGATGAAATGTTAACCGCCGATGGAAAAGTAAAAGCAGATATTTTCATCAGTGATCAGTTGCACATGAATGAAAAGGGTTATGCCATCTGGCAAAAAATTATGTTACCATATTTGATGAAATAAGATTTAGCGGATATCAAAATCAATGACAATTTTCTTCGTTATTGGATGCGACTGGCAGGTTAATATATATCCTTGGTCAATTTCTTCAGGTTCCAATCCATATACAGCATCCATTGATACTTCACCTTCTAAAAGCTTTGCTTTACAGGTACAACATACACCAGCTTTGCAGGCAAAGGGTAGTTCAATGCCAAGAGAGATAGCCATATTTAAAATACTTGGCCCGCTAAAGGGCAAGTCAAAATCTGTAGAAATCCCATCTAGCTTTAAATATATTTTGCTACTATCGGAAAAGTTTTTATTTGAAGAGGCAACAGTGTTTGATTGTTTTGAAGTATTAGTTACACTTGAAAATAGTTCAAAAAAAATCTTATTTTTTTCAACACCTAATTGTTCAAGATAATTTTTTATCGAAAAGATCATTTCTTCAGGGCCACACAAAAAATATTTACTGATTCTTGTTGGCCTAATTGTATTGCCAAATATTATGGCACACTTATTTGCATCAATTCTACCCGAATTGATATCGGTATCTGTTTTTTCTCTGGATAAAATATATACGATACGGAATCTATCCAGATATTTATTTTTTAACTCTTCTAGTGCTTCTTTAAAGATGATGGAATACCTGCTACGGTTGCCATAAATCAAAGTAAAATGACTCTTCTTTTCTGTATTAAGTGTAGCTTTAATGATAGAGATGATTGGCGTGATACCACTTCCAGTAGCAAATGAGATATAGTTATTTTCTTTGGTACAATCCAGTTCTGAAGTGAATTTTCCCAATGGGGCTGTTAGTTCAACAGCATCCCCTTTTTTTAAAACTTCGGTGGCATAAGTCGAAAAAATTCCGTTGGTAACTTTCTTAATTGCAATTCGTAATTCATTTTCATAAGGGCTGCTGCAAATGGAATAACAACGCTGAACAGATTGACCTTCAATGATACACTTGACTGTGAGATATTGCCCATGCTTGTAAGCAAAGTAGTCTGTTAAGTTTGCTGGAATATCAAATGCAATGGACACGCAATCAGACGTTTCAATGCGGACATCTTTTATAAATACTTTTTTAAAGTGAATCGACATGAAGTAATGATTTCTACAGGAAACAAGTGAAGGAATATTTTAACGAGTAATCAAACCCCCTACCAGAATGCTGATCATATTTTCCTCTAATTCTTCAGCAGTAATTTTTTGAGTAGACCGATGCCAGCTTTCAATTCCGCTAATAGCGTGTAACATGATCAATACAGCCGTTGGTGCATCTATTTTTTTAATTTCATTATTTCTGATACCTATTTCAATGATTGCAGCAAAACGCTTACGATAGATCCTTCTTTGATTTTGAAAATTGGATAGATATGGATCAGACAAATGCTTCCATTCTCTGTCGCTCACATATACTTCCTCATAATGCTGAATCATTTCACTGATGTGGAAGCGTAATAACTTTTCTATTTTATTAATCGCCGTTGAGTTCTCTGTTTCTATTTCATCAATTTTATGTAAAAAACGATTTGCTACGCTAAAACAAAGTTCATGTAGCAATTCTGTTTTGGATTTGATATGATTATACAAACTTGCAGCTTCTACTCCTACAGCTTCGGCTAGGTCGCGCATGCTGGCTGCCTTAAATCCCTTCTCCCTAAATAGCGCTGCAGCTTTCGATACAATCACATCCTTGCGCGATAAGTTATTTTCTGTTTTGATTCGAGCCATGCGGTAAAGATAATATACTAACGAATGTTAGCGACAAACTTAATAAAAAAAGTTTTTCGGGCTTGTATTAGGCTAACAATAAATGGCTTCAAGCAAGGATGTTTCGTTAGGTTTTAGGCTTTATCAAATAATCGTATTGAGAAAAAAGAGTTTTAGCACTAAATCAACTAGTTTCGCAACCCAATAACAAACCTTAATTTATGTCTTTAGTAGTAGTAGGTTCAATGGCTTTTGATGCAATTGAAACCCCTTTTGGAAAGAGTGATAAAATAATTGGTGGTGCGGGTACCTATATTGCTTGGTGTGCTTCAAATTTTACACCTGTCAAACAAATTTCTATCGTTGGTGGTGATTTTCCTGAATCAGAGCTAGCGGCATTGACCGAAAGAAAAGTAGATTTGGAAGGGGTGCAGATCAAGAAAGACGAGAAGACATTTTTTTGGAGCGGGCGTTATCATTTGGATATGAATACGCGCGATACAATTGATACCCAGTTGAATGTATTGGAAAACTTTCAACCTGAAGTGCCTGAAAGTTATCAGGATTGTGAATTTTTGATGCTGGGTAATTTAGTTCCTGCAGTACAGCGATCTGTAATTGAGCAATTAAGAAACAGACCCAAACTCATTATCATGGATACCATGAATTTCTGGATGGAGATTGCCATGGAGGAATTAAAGAAAACAATTGCTTTAGTGGATGTATTGATGGTAAATGATAGTGAGGCTCGTCAGTTAAGCGGTGATTACTCTTTAGTGAAAGCTGCAAAAACTATTTTAAAAATGGGTCCAAAATACCTGATCATTAAAAAAGGGGAACATGGTGCCTTGCTTTTTCATGAAGAGAAAGTTTTCTTTGCTCCAGCTTTGCCATTAGAAGAAGTATTTGATCCAACAGGAGCAGGAGATACCTTTGCCGGAGGCTTTATAGGTCATATTGCTAAAACAAAAGACATTTCATTTGAGAATATGAAAACGGCAATTATCGTTGGCTCTGCAATGGCGTCTTTTTGTGTTGAGAAATTTGGAACTGCTAGATTAAGAGAAATTAATAAGTCTGACATTGATTCAAGAATTGCAGAATTTGTACAGTTGGTAAACTTTGATATCGAGTTGGTTTAATTTTAATAGGAAAATATTTTTGGCATTTTTACACATTCACAATATTTTCGCAACATCATGATGACAATGAAACATACAAAACGTATTAAGAAACCTCACTAAAGGGAAGCTGTCTCAACGTTGTGTATGATTAAATATACTTAGAGGCCTTCCCAAACCGGGGAGGCTTTTTAATTTTTAATCAATAAAAAAAAAGAAATGAAAGTAGCCGTAGTAGGTGCCACCGGCTTAGTAGGCACTAAAATGTTGCAAGTATTAGCGGAACGTAATTTTCCCGTGACTGAATTAGTTCCCGTAGCTTCTGAAAGATCGATTGGAAAGGAAGTGAGCTTCAAGGGCAAGAATTATAAAGTTGTGAGCATGAACGATGGTATTGCAGCAAAACCTGCTGTGGCATTATTTTCGGCTGGTGGAGGAACTTCGTTAGAATGGGCGCCAAAGTTTGCAGCAGCTGGTATTAGGGTAATCGATAACTCTTCTGCTTGGCGAATGGATCCTACTAAAAAACTAGTAGTTCCTGAAGTAAATGCTTCTGTATTAACTGCTGAAGACTATATCATTGCTAACCCGAACTGTTCTACGATTCAAATGGTGGTTGCATTACAGCCTTTGCATAGCAAGTATAAGATTAAAAGAGTGGTAGTTAGCACTTATCAAAGTGTTACAGGTACTGGTAAGAAAGCGGTTGACCAGTTGTTTAATGAAAGAAAAGGTATCGAAGCTGAAATGGCATATAAATATAAAATCGATTTGAATGTAATCCCTCAGATCGATGTTTTCCTTGATAATGGGTATACCAAGGAAGAAATGAAAATGGTGAAGGAGACCAATAAGATCATGCAAGATGATAGTATCCGTGTAACTGCTACAACGGTTCGTATACCTGTGGTAGGCGGACATAGCGAAAGCGTGAATGTGGAGTTTGAAAATGAATTTGATTTAGAGGAAGTGAAAACTTTATTAGCCGCTGCTCCTGGAATCGTATTGCAGCAAGACGATGCTAATCAAATATATCCGATGCCTTTATGGGCACATGAGAAAGATGAGGTATTTGTGGGAAGATTGCGTAGAGATGAAACACAGAATAAAACATTAAACATGTGGATTGTGAGCGATAATCTTAGAAAAGGAGCGGCTACCAATGCTATACAGATAGCAGAATATATGATCGATAAAGGGCTACTATGATTTTGTGTTTTTTTTACGAAGGCCTCCGATATTCGGGGGCTTTTGTTTTAGGGGAATCAGGAAATGGTTCAGTAACTTTATAACTGAATTAAACACATGAAACTTCTTTCTGCAAATCAGTTTCAACAATGGGATGCATATACGATCAGTCATGAGCCCATCAGTGCAATTGAGTTGATGGAACGTGCCTCCTCGATTTGTGTTGAATTCATTATTAAGTATCTAAACAAAGAAAAAAATATCAAAATTTTTTGTGGTAAAGGGAATAACGGTGGAGATGGACTTGCGATCGCCAGATTATTAGTTGGAAGAGGATTAAAAGTTGCAGTTTATATTCTTGAATCTGGTAAAATAGGTTCGAACAATTTTCAAACAAACCTGCATCGCTTACAACGCTTTACTAAAGAAATTTATTTTATTCAATCCGAAGAAATGTTTCCGGTATTGCACCAAAATGATATGATAATTGATGCACTTTATGGAACGGGTTTAAATGCTGCTTTAACTGAATTACCCAAGTTATTAGTGGATCGTATCAATTCGTTTGGTGCAGAAATAATTTCAATTGATTTGCCCTCGGGTCTATTTCTAGATCGATCCTCGAAAAATAATACAATTATTAAAGCAAAAACAACACTAACATTTCAATCTTTAAAACTGTGCTTTCTAGCTGCTGAAAATGAAGCCTATTTCGGAAATGTTCAGGTGTTAAATATAGAATTACAAAAAGATTTTTTGAAGCATATTGAGACTACCTATACTTTATTGGAAAAAGAAAAAATTACAACATTACTCAGAACAAGATCAGCATTTTCGCATAAAGGAAAATTCGGTCATGCATGTTTAATTGCTGGAGGGCCGGGGAAAATGGGTGCAGCAATTATTTCAGCTAAGGCATGCATGCGCTCAGGTGTGGGCATGCTTACTTTGGCTGTGCCAGAAAATGAAGAGCGATCTGTTTATATAGGCATACCAGAAGCAATGGTCATTAATAGAGATGCGGTAGGGGTTGACTGGACAAAATATGCTGCTATTGGCATTGGTCCTGGACTCGGAACAAACACCTCAATTAAAGAACTGATTCTGACTGTATTAAAGACTTTCAAAAACCCTATTGTATTAGATGCAGATGCGTTGAACCTGATTGCAGTAAATCAGGATTTGTTAAAGTATATTGGGCCTGGTTCCATACTCACGCCGCATCCTAAAGAATTCGACCGTTTATTTGGATCTTCTGAAAATGAATTTGAAAGATGGCAGAAAGCAATTGATATGTCTAAAAAATATCAACTAGTTATTTTGGTGAAAGGACATTATACACTGATCGCAGATAAGGGATATGCAATTTTTAATTCTTCAGGTAATGCTGGTTTAGCAAAAGCTGGCTCTGGCGATACCCTAACAGGTGTTATTACCGCACTGCTCTCACAAGGTTATACTTCTGGTGTAGCTGCAATTCTTGGAGTTTATTTACATGGATTAGCAGCAGACCTCGCTTTGGAACATCAGTCTGTGGAATCGTTATTGGCAACAGATGTAATTGACAGTATCGGTAAAGCATTTAAGAAGCTGCATAATCCTATCAATCAACCAACGCATGGTTCAGAAAAATAATCAGGGGTTGAAGTGCTTCAAACGCAGTACTGATTGTTTTAATCAGGTCTTTTTCGGTTAATGATTTATCAGTAATTGGTTTCAATGCCACCCAGCTTTTTAATTTGATATAATCGATACCTGGATTTTCTTTCTCATATCCTTTCGGTCCTCTAACAAGTGTTATCCCCTTCGATTTATCCAGATCTCCGTACTGCTCTTTAAATTTTTTGTTCGATATAATTTTATAAAATGCTGTCCAGTTATAATCAATTTCTTGACGTACTTTTTTAAGCTTATCTGGTTCTGCCATATACAGCCCGCCTCCCACAAAGCTCTTCCCACCAGGTTCAAAATGAAAATAATATCCTGCAGTAAAAGATTTCTTTCCGCCACTATTTATACTTGCTCCCATATTGGTTTTGTAGGGGGCCTTATTTTTACTAAAACGTACGTCTCTATTAATTCTGAATATACATTCCTTAGATTGTAAATGTACTATCGAAGGATCTTTTTTTGCAAACTCTTGAATTAATTTGTCGACTAACGAAGTGAAATCTGCCTTTGCTAGTTCATACAATTTTCGATTTTCATCGAACCACTCTTTGCTATTATTATTTTGAAGCGTTTGTAAAAATTTTAGTGTGCTAGGCTGTAACATAGTTTATTTATTTTGTTCAATAATGTTCAGGAATTCAGCTTCGGAAATAATTTTGATTGTATTAATTCTTTTAGCTTTTTCTAATTTACTTCCTGCATCATCACCCACAATCAAATAATTTAATTTGCTACTTACACCACTTACAATTTTTCCTCCGTTTTGCTCTACCATTATTTCTGCATCCGAGCGCTTTAGCTGATTAAGTGTGCCGGTAAACAAAAAAGTTTGTCCACCCAGACTATCTTTACCAACTGCCTCTTTCTTCACATTGTTGGTCTGTATGCCCAGTGCTTCTAACTGATGTAATATTTCAATATTTTGTTCATTTTGAAAAAATTGATGAATACTTTTTGCCACTTTTATTCCAACATCATCAAGTGTTAATAAAGCCTCCTCTTCTTTGGTTATAAAATCATAAATAGTTTCAACTGCATTTGCAAGTGTCTTAGCTGTTGTTTCTCCTACAAAACGAATACCAAGCGCATAAATCAATCGATGCATGGGTTGTTGTTTAGAAGTTTCGATCGCAAGTTGAAGTTTCTCAATACTTTTTTTGCCAAAGCCTTCTATCATACTAATTTTATTGTAGGGCAATAGATAGATACCGGGTATGTCTTTTAAATAACCCAATTCATAAAATTTACGCACGTATGCTTCACCAAAATTTTTGATATCCATTGCGTCTTTGCTCACAAAATGAATCATCCTTTCAACTACTTGTGCTTCACATTCAATATTAATACAACGCCAGACTGCTTCAGCTTCTTCTTTGAATAATTGGCTGTTGCAAACGGGGCATTTTTTTGGAAATTCAATAGCCAGTTCTTCGCCAGTCCTAAGGTCTACTAGTGATTTTACTATTTGAGGAATTACATCACCCGCTCTTTCTATCAGTACATGGTCTCCAATTTTTAAGTCCTTCTCTCTGATGTATTCTTCATTGTGGACTGAGATGCTAGATACCGTTACTCCGGCTAAATACACTGGATCAAGTTTTGCAACAGGAGTTACAGCTCCAGTTCTGCCAACCTGAAATTCAATCGCCCTCAACCGAGTAGTTGCTTGTCGTGCTTTGAATTTAAATGCGATTGCCCAACGTGGATGATGAGAAGTCATGCCTAGTTGTTCTTGCATTGACAGCTCATTTACTTTAACTACCATTCCATCAATTTCATAAGGCAGTTCATCTCTTTTAGCTTCGAACTCTAAGCAAAAATCAATCACGGGTTGAATACCTTTCACTACACGTTTTTCTTTTTGAGGACTCCTAAAACCTAGGTCCCAAAGTAGTTGTAGCGAGCCTGCGTGTGTAGATAATGCTTCAACTTGCCCGCCATCCTTACTAGTATAATAGCTGATGTGATAAAGAAAAGCATTTAAATTTCTTT
>JAYUFN010000454.1:0-2832 GCA_043738705.1 Bacteroidota bacterium | reverse complement strand
CCGATGGCAGATTTCGCCAACCAAGTATGGAAAGTTGCGAATCCCAATCAAGGTAATTTCTTGTACCAGAATAATGTGATCTATGTGGTTTTGCTTTGGGGAGGATTAACTACCAACTTTATTTGGTGCATGGTTTTGAATGCGCGCAACAAAACATTTGGAGATTATACCAATAAACAAACGCCTTTATTATCTAACTATATTTTCTCTGCATTAGCTGGTACCACTTGGTTTTTACAATTCTTCTTTTATGGAATGGGCGAAAGTAAATTAGGCAATGGCCCAAGTTCCTGGATATTGCACATGGCGTTTATTATTTTGACGGCTAATTTATGGGGACTAGTATTAAAAGAATGGAAAGGAGTAAATAAGAAAACAGCTACTACCATTATCATTGGTATCCTCACCATCGTAGTGTCTGTATTGATAGTGGGATATGGTAATTCATTAAAGCAATAATTTTTTAAAGAATAAGAAGATGTCGAGCAATCAATCGAATTTTAAACACCTGAGTTATTTATGGGATGAAGCAGCAGCGGCTAAAATGGTTGGTGATGAAGTAGCTTTATTAGTATATCGTTCTAATTTATTAGGTGCGGATTTAAGATTAACTAATTATGGGGGTGGCAACACTTCTTGTAAAGTAATGGCGAAAGATCCATTAACTGGTGAGTTAGTAGAAGTGATGTGGGTAAAGGGAAGTGGTGGAGACCTTGGAACCATGAAAAGAAATGGATTGGCTGCCTTATATGTAGACCGTTTAAGAAGTTTAAAAAATGTGTATCGCGGAATAGAGTTTGAAGATGAGATGGTGGATTTATTCAATCACTGCATCTATGATCTTGCTTCAAAAGCGCCTTCTATTGATACACCATTGCACGGATTTTTACCATTCAAACATATCGATCACTTACATCCCGATGCGGCCATTGCCATTGCAGCAGCTAAAGATGGCAAACAAATTACCAAGGATTTATTTAGAGGAACTATTGGTTGGGTTGAATGGCAGAAACCAGGATTCGATTTGGGTTTACAACTGAAAGCTTGCTTAGATGCAACCCCCGGAATTCGCGGTATCATGCTAGGCTCGCATGGCTTATTTACTTGGGGTAATACAGCATACGAAAGCTATATCAATACCTTGGAAGTGATTGAGATTTGTGCGCAATATTTGGAAGATAATTATGGCAAAAAAGGCCCAGTCTTTGGTGGCATAAAATCAGTATCACTTGAAAAGCCTGCAAGATTGGATAAAGCTGCTGCGTTGGCCCCCATTCTGCGTGGCTTTTGTGCTTCTAAAACAAAAATGATTGGTCATTTTACAGATGATGAACGTGTTTTGCAATTCATTAATTCAAACGATCTTGCTCGATTAGCACCAATGGGTACTAGTTGTCCTGACCATTTTTTACGCACTAAAATTTCGCCCTTGGTGCTGAATCTAACAGCAGAGGAATCTTTAGAAGATACAAACGCTATTCAAGTAAAAATTTCGCCCTTATTTGAAGCTTATCGTAAAATGTATGCCGATTATTACGATACTTGCAAACACGCAAATAGCCCGGCCATACGCGACACAAATCCGGTGATCATTTTGTATCCGGGTGTGGGCATGTTTAGTTTTGCGAAAGACAAACAAACCGCCCGTGTAGCTGCAGAATTTTATACCAATGCCATCAATGTAATGCGCGGTGCAGAAGCCATCTCTACCTATATTTCCTTACCACATCAAGAAGCATACAATATCGAATATTGGTTATTGGAAGAGGCTAAATTACAGCGTATGCCGAAGCCAAAATCTTTGAGCGGTCGTATCGCATTAGTTACTGGAAGTGCCGGTGGAATTGGTAAAGCAATTGCCAAGAAGTTTGCAGAAGAAGGTGCTTGTGTGATATTGAATGATATCAATCAAGAAAGATTGGATGGGGCAGTTACAGAATTTAAAAAATTGTTTGGCAATGATGTAGTCGCAGCTACTTTATTAAATGTTACGGATGCGCAAACTATTGAAACAGCATTTAAAGAAACAGCTTTGGCATTTGGTGGTGTTGATTTAATTGTAAACAATGCCGGTATTAGTATTTCTAAAGCAATTGCAGACCATAGTGTAGAAGAGTGGGACAGGTTGTATGATATTTTAGTGAGAGGACAATTTATTGTTTCTAAAAAAGCAGTAGAACTCATGCGCAAGCAGGGATTCGGTGGCGACATTATAAATATAGTTTCTAAGAATTCTGTAGTGGCCGGACCAAACAATGCTGGCTACGGCTCTGCGAAAGCCGCACAAGCACATTTAACAAGATTATTAGCAGCAGAGTTAGGGCCAGATAGAATTAGAGTAAATACCGTTAATCCGGATGCGGTGATCTCGGATAGTAATATCTGGGCTGGTGGATGGGCCGAAGGTAGGGCAAAAGCTTATGGTATTTCGGTGGAAGAATTACCTGCTTATTATGCCAAAAGAACTTTGTTAGGCGAAACCATTTTGCCGAATGATATCGCCAATGCATGTTATGCTTTGGTAGGTGGGTTGCTGAATAAATCAACTGGTAATTCAATTAACGTGGATGGTGGTGTTGCAGCAGGATTCTTGCGCTAATATAAATTGAGGTATATGAGCGATAGTATGGAAACCAACACAGATCATTCACCAGTTAGTATGCCTTTAAAAGAGGTATTTTATCTACCTTAAAATTGAACATGTTTAGAATAATAAAACGATTGTTATGCGTATAGAAAAGAATAGAATTGCCGATCATAATAACTCTTTATTAGCTGCACATAAAAGAAGGTTTGATTTTGCAGCAGAAAATATATCTAATATTGAGCAGG
>JAYUFN010000453.1:0-7873 GCA_043738705.1 Bacteroidota bacterium | reverse complement strand
AGAACCTACTGCAATGATCGGCGATGGCATTAATGATGCACCTGCTTTGGCTAAAGCAACAGTAGGAATTTCATTAAGCGACGCATCACATATTGCTATGCAGAGTGCTCAAGTAGTATTGATGAATCATGGAATAAAGAATTTACCATTAGCACTTGGACTTGGCAAGCACACTTATATCACTATAAAGGAAAATCTATTCTGGGCATTCATCTACAATATCGTTGCAATACCTATCGCGGCGTTTGGTTTTCTGAGCCCTACTTTTGGCGCTCTTACCATGGCGATGAGTGATGTAGTTCTTGCAATCAATTCAGTTCGTTTAAACTTTAAAAAAGTAATCTAAAATATTTTTATCTTGATTTTAGTCTCATCCGCTACGATGTACTAGCTTAGTTGTTTTCAAATTAATCACAGCTTTTTTAAGATGCCTCTTAGCCCTCAAGAAATATTAACTCAGTACTGGGGATATGATACTTTTCGTCCGATGCAGGAAGAAATAATTCAGTCTGTTTTGTCTGGGAAAGACACTATGGCTCTATTACCAACTGGAGGAGGAAAATCGATCTGTTTTCAGGTTCCTGGATTAATACTTGATGGAATTTGTTTGGTGATTAGTCCGCTCATAGCCCTAATGAAAGACCAAACAGAAAATCTCCAAAAAAAAGATATAACAGTAGCAAGTATTCACAGTGGCTTATCGTATTATGAAGTAAATAGAATTTTAGAGGACGCTAGCAATGACTATTATAAATTTTTATATTTATCGCCGGAAAGGTTAGAAACAAAAGCCTTTAAAGAATATTTACCACATTTAAATATTAGTTTAATAGTTGTAGATGAAGCACACTGTGTTTCACAATGGGGTTATGATTTTAGACCCCCCTATTTACGCATAGCAAATATACGAGCACAATTAAGCAAAGTACCCTTGATTGCACTCACGGCTTCTGCTACGAATGAAGTACAAAAGGATATCATATCTAAACTTGATCTGAAAAATGTTGTTCTCTTTAAACAGTCGTTCAAAAGGCCAAACCTCTCGTATAGTATTTTCAAAGTAGACAGTAAAATCAATAAGCTGATAGATATCTTGGAGTCTGTTCCAGGAAGCAGTATCGTATATTGTAATAACCGAAGACAATGCAAAGACCTAGCTGAATTATTACAACTTCAAAATATTAGTGCCAATTTTTATCATGCAGGTTTAAGTACAGAAGAAAGAACGTTACGTCAGGAATCATGGATCAATAATAAAACTCGTGTAATAGCCTGTACCAACGCCTTTGGTTTAGGAATTGATAAGCCCGATGTAAGAACAGTAATTCATTATGATGCACCCGAATGCGTTGAGAATTATTATCAGGAAGCAGGAAGGGCTGGTAGGGATGGTAACAAATCGTATGCAGTTTTATTGTATCAACAAGCTGATATTATTGAATTGGAGAAAATGCCAGATAAACGTTACCCTCCAATTCCAATCATAAAAAAAATTTATCAGAGTGTTGCTGATTTCTTACAACTGGCTGTTGGCGTTGGTGAAGCAATGTACTTTGATTTTGACTTGACTGAGTTTGTAAAAAATTTCAAATTGGATCTTTATCAGGTTACCAATGTTTTGAAAATATTAGAACAAGAAGGCCACTGTATACTTTCGGAAAATATTTTTTTACCTGCAAGAATTCAATTTACTACCGATAAGGAAACACTCTACTTATTTGAAGAAAATCATCCAGAGTTGGTAGAAGTCATTAAAACATTATTAAGAACTTATGAAGGCATCTTCGATAATAAAGTTGCCATATTTGAAAAACAAATTTCAAGAACATTGCGTGAGCCTTTGGAAGAAGTAGTTCGAAAGCTTCAAAGTTTACAACAATTAGGTATCATCGAATATGGTGCGCAGAAAGAAACGCCCCAGATCTATTTTATTTTAAACAGAGCCCCGGCCGAATACTTACACATCGATCAGGATCTTTATTTGAAAAGAAAAAAACTTTACCAAAATAGATTAGATGCCTTTCTACATTTTGTACAACTCAGGAAAAGTTGCAGGAGTAATGCCATTAGTAATTATTTTGGAGAAAATGTTGCTTCAGATTGTGGTATCTGCGACAACTGCCTAGAAGCGAAGAAAAAAATACTAAGTGCCGGTAGGTTCTCAGAAATCGAGAAAGAAATTATAACCAATAGTATAAATGGAATAAAAGTAAATGAGCTAATAAAAAAATGTCCTCAATTTCAATTGGATGAATTACAAAAAACATTAGTGTTTATGGAATCGGAAAACAGGATTACAATTGATGAGAGTGGACTAATAAGACTTACTCGATAACTATTTATTTCTACTAAGAAACTTAAAATTATCATTTAAAGCCAATAAATTAGTGGAACTTACAGTGATAAAAGAGCAAGTCTTAAATGAGGTTTATGCTTTTTAACAAAAGATTGAGCAGATTCGGCACTAAAATGGAAATGTTTTATCTTTATTTGATGAATAAATAACACCATATGGAAGATAAAAGAAGTAAAATACTCTTGTGTGAAGATGATACAAACCTGGGTATGGTATTGAAAAATTACCTTGAGCTGAATGATTATGATGTAACTCTCGAAAGAGACGGTCGCTTAGGACTAGCTGCATTTCAGCGTGAAAAATTTGATATCTGTTTATTGGATGTAATGATGCCAAATATGGATGGATTTAAGCTTGCAGAAGAAATTCGTGATGTAGATCTCGATATGCCTCTGTTTTTCTTAAGTGCAAAAACCATGAAGGATGATATCATTCAGGGATATAAATTAGGCGCCGATGATTATATTACTAAGCCATTCGATAGCGAAGTATTATTGCTGAAAATCAAAGCAATCTTAAAACGAAATGAAGAAGATAATCGCATTAGTGATAATATCGAATTCGATTTAGGTAAATACCATTTCAATCCGAAGTTGCGTGAATTAAAAAGAGATGACAGCACCCAAACACTTTCTCCAAAAGAAAATGAGTTGTTGAAAATGTTGGCAGAACACAAAAATGATTTACTTCCTCGCGAAAGAGCATTGAAAAAAATATGGGGCAGCGATACCTATTTTAATGGCAGAAGCATGGATGTGTACATTGCAAAATTACGCAAGTACCTGAAAGAAGATTCCGATATTGAAATCGTTAACATACACGGAAACGGATTCAGACTCGTAGCACCTTAAACTAATCTTCGTTAAAATAAAAACCCTTTCTGATGAACAGAAAGGGTTTTTATTTTATGAGAATAGTGTTTGACTACCTCGCTGATTTGTTTCCCTACCTAAATGATTATACGCTTTTAGAGTTGCTTCTCTACCTCTTGGAGTCCGCTGTAGAAATCCTTCTTGAATCAGGAAAGGCTCATATACTTCTTCGATCGTTCCAGACTCCTCACCTACTGAAGTTGCAATAGTAGTAAGTCCTACAGGACCACCTTTAAACTTATCAATAATGGCTGCGAGAATTCTATTATCCATTTCATCCAAGCCATGTTCATCCACATTCAATGCCTTTAAAGCGTGTTGTGTAATGCCTAAATCAATTGTTCCATCATTGAGTACTTGCGCAAAATCGCGCACTCTTCTTAATAGTCCATTGGCAATACGTGGCGTGCCTCTGCTTCTCCGCGATATTTCACCCGCAGCATCAGAGCTGATCTCAGTATTTAGAATAGCAGCACTTCTTTCAATAATTTTTTTTAGTGTTTCGGCATTGTAGTATTCTAACCGACTCTTTATTCCAAAACGAGAAAGTAATGGAGCAGTTAACAGGCCACTTCGCGTTGTTGCGCCTACTAATGTAAAAGGATTTAAATTAATTTGGATACTTCTAGCATTGGGGCCCGTATCGATCATAATATCAATTTTAAAATCTTCCATAGCCGCATACAAATATTCCTCTACTACTGTACTCAATCGATGTATCTCGTCGATGAATAAAACATCATTAGGTTGCAAATTAGTAAGTAGGCCAGCCAGATCTCCGGGCTTCTCAATAACAGGTCCTGATGTTTCTTTGATATTCACCCCTAGTTCATTTGCAACAATCCTGCTTAATGTGGTTTTCCCTAAACCTGGAGGCCCATGAAACAATACATGATCCAAGGCTTCTCCGCGAAGTTTGGCAGCTTTGATAAAAATGGTCAGGTTTTCAATTAATTGTGGCTGTCCAGAGAACTCTTCCATCTCCTTTGGTCGGATGGTATTTTCGAACTCCTTATCAACAGGAGCCAAATTTTCAGGTGCGTTATTCAAATTGTCGTTGGCCATACTTATCAAAACTACTAAATAGTATTAATCCATAGCTTTGATAAAAAAGTTGATGCCACAAAAAACCGCACTACTGCTTGGAGCTTCCGGATTAACAGGAGGATGTTTATTGGACTTATTGCTCAAATCCGATGAATATCATACTATTTATGTCTACAGCAGAAGACCCCTTGGAATACAAGATCCAAAATTAAAAGAGTACATCATCGATTTCGACAGTTATGAGGGAACCGTTGAAGCAGATACTGTATTTTGTTGTTTGGGTACAACCATAAAAAAAGCTAAGACAAAAGAAGCGTTTAAAAAAGTGGATCTAGCATATCCTATAAAGTTTGCGCAAATGCAATTCAATGCAGGAAGCAAGCGGTTTTTAGTGATCAGTGCGATGGGAGTAGCAGCCGATTCCTTATTTTTTTATAGTAGGGTTAAAGCTGAAATGGAAAATTTACTTACCAATATCGGTTATCCTCGACTATTTATTTTCAGACCTGCATTAATTACCGGTGACAGAAAAGAACACCGATCAGGCGAAAAAATAGCGGCAGGAATTAACGAAATACTGAATCACATTTTAGTAGGGCCTTTCAGAAAATATCAATCAGTTTCAGCACATGCTATTGCAAAATGCATGTTTTCCTTTGCTAGTGACAAAATACATTTTGGCAAAATGGTCATCAATTCGGACTGTATTAAGGATTACGAATAATAAAGGAAGTGGGATATCGGTCAATAATTTTTGAAGCTCTAACAAAATCAAACTAATTTCTTACTTAATTTACAGATGCCTTTATATCTTTAAAGGCCAAACTAAAATCATGCTTATGAACAGGAAATTATTACTATTTATCATCCTCAGTTTGAGTTTACTAAATCAAATAGAAGCACAATCAAATGCTTTGTGGTTGCGATATCCAGCCATTTCACCCAACGGACAAACAATTGTATTCAGCTATAAAGGCGACCTCTTTACTGTTGCATCTGCTGGTGGAGTGGCAACCCCAATCACTATGCATGAAGCACACGATTTTATGCCAGTTTGGAGCCATGATGGAAAATCAATTGCCTTCGCCTCTGACCGTTTTGGCAACTTTGATATTTTCGTAATGCCTGCTACCGGAGGAACTGCGAACAGACTTACTTTTAATTCTGCAAATGATTACCCCTGGGAATTTTCTTCAGATGACAAACAAGTGATTTTCGGAACTGGGAGAAACGACCTAAATACTTCTGTTCGTTTTCCTGCCGCTAGGTTATTTTCAAAATTATATTCTGTTCCCGTAGCAGGGGGCAGAAGTAAACTGTTATTAAGTGCAGGTACTGAAAATGTACATTTTAATAGCAAAGCTACCCAACTCGTATTCCAAGATAGAAAAGGAACGGAAGATCCTTGGCGCAAACACCATACTTCTTCTGTAACTAGAGATATATGGACCTATGATATAAAAACCAAGGAATATAAAAAGATCAGCGATTTCATTGGAGAAGACAGAGAGCCGATCTATTCATCAGACGACCAATCAATTTTTTATCTGAGTGAGAAAAAAGGTAATCAGAATATATTTAAATTATCACTTACACAAAAAGATGAAAAACAACTCACGAACTTTAAAGACAATCCAGTAAGGCATTTGAGCAGATCTGCTGACAATACATTGTGCTTTTCGCAGAATGGCGAAATCTATACCTTAAAAGAAAATGGGCAGCCAAAAAAAATAAACGTTCAGGTTAATGCTGACGCAAGAAATAATGATGAAAAAATTGTTGCAATCAATAGCGGTGCAACCGAAATGTCTGTTTCCCCTAACGGAAAAGAAGTGGCATTTGTTTTTCGTGGAGAAATATTCGTCACTTCTGTTGAAGGAGGTATTACAAAGCGCATTACAAATACAGCCCAACAAGAAAGAATGCTGGCTTTTGGCAAAGATGGAAGAAGCCTCTACTATTCAGCTGAAAGAAATGGAAGTTGGGATATTATGAAAACAAGTATTAGCAGAAAAGATGAGCCTTATTTCTATGCTGCTACTTTACTCAATGAAGAACCAGTTATCGCTACCGAAAAAGAAGAATTTCAACCCATGCTCTCACCCGATGGAAAAGAAATTGCTTACCTAGAAGAAAGAAATACGCTAAAAGTATTTAACCTAGAGAGGAAGGCTTCTAGAACTATCATTGCTGCTGGGCAAAACTTTTCATACCGTGATGGCGATCAAGAATACAATTGGAGTCCTGACGGAAAATGGATCGCTGCAAGAAGCAACAAGGGGAGGTACGGTGCCAGTGAAATTATGCTTTATAAAGCTGATGGGACAGATAATAATGGGTTCGATCTTACGCAAAGTGGTTTCGCTGAAGGAGGCCTACAATGGGCATTAGGGGGCAAAGCAATGTTATGGGAAACCACCAAAGATGGCAAAGGGCCTTTAGCTTATCAGGGCGCAAAAGAGACTGATATATATGCGCAATTTTTTGATAAAGAAGTGTATGATCGTTTTCGTTTGAGCAAAGACGATTATGCTTTATTAAAAGAAAAAGAGGACAAAGAGAAAAAGGATAGTACCAAAAAGAAAGAAGATTTTAATCCCGATATCACTGATTTAGAAAACAGAAAAATTCGTTTGACTATTGGTTCTGCAAACATCAGTGACTATAGTTTATCTGCCGATGGCAGTAAATTATTTTATCTGGCTAAGTATGAACAAAATATCGATTTATGGATGATTGATACCAGAACAAGAGAATTGAAATCCATTGCCAAATTGGGTGCAATGAGCGCAAACCTTGAGATGAGTAAGGATGGCAAAAATTTATTTGTTTTAGCCGATGGTCGGATTACTAAAGTTGAAGTGGAGGGCGGAAAAACAAGTCCTGTTATCATCAATGGTGAAATGGTATTGAATACTGCAGGCGAAAGAGCTTATATCATGGAACACGCATGGAGGCAGGTTAAAAAGAAATTTTATGATCCTAAATTGCATGGTGTTGATTGGGAAATGTATAAAAATAATTACCAGCGTTTCTTACCGCATATTAATAACAACTACGACTTCCAAGAATTACTAAGTGAATTATTAGGTGAATTAAATGCATCACATACTGGAGGTCGTTACGCTCCTGTAAATCCAAATGCAGACCTCACAGCGTCGCTTGGATTATTTTATGATGAGGCAATAGAAGGTGATGGCCTGAAAATAACCGATGTAATTGCTGGTGGTCCGCTGTATACAAGTAAAAGCATGGTTAAAGCTGGTTGCACAATTCAAAAAATAGATGGAGAACCAGTTATTTCAAAATCAGATTGGGCAATCTTGCTTAATAGAAAAGCTGGTAAAAATGTATTACTCACAGTAGCAAGTGCTGATGGTAAAAGCATATTTGAAGAAACTGTAAAACCCATCCTTCCCTTACAAGAAAATGCTTTATTGTATAAGAGATGGACCGCTGCAATGGCTGCAATGGTAGATAAATTAAGTGGTGGAAAGATTGGCTATGTACACGTACAGGCCATGAACGACGGCAGTTTTAGAGAAATGTATGATCGGGTAATGGGTAAGAATGTAGATAAAGAAGCATTGATAGTTGA
>JAYUFN010000452.1:0-2854 GCA_043738705.1 Bacteroidota bacterium | reverse complement strand
GCGGCAGCTGCATTTCTTTTTAATTTCAGGTCTATCAAATCTCTTAAACTAAAGTCGAGATTATTTTCTGCTGGCCATACTTTTAATTCTTGCCCTTTAGCATAAGTACCTGGTGCTGTAACATTCAGTGGAATTTTAATTTCGTAATAGTTATTCAAAAAGTCTTGACCAATCCTAATCACTGCATTCAATTCACCATTCTGTAATACTCGTTGCCCAGTTACAGATTCTGCATGGATAAACATAGATAGTTTTCCATATTGACGCATATCTAGGTTCATCGTTTTGAAGATTGCCCTTGAATCACCTGAAAATAAATTATGTAATTGCAAGCTGATACTTTGTTCGTTTTGCAAAAGGTTCACTCCATTATTACTTAGTTGTTGAACACGCTCAATGCCCGGAGGGATTAAATAATTTACAGGCTGACGGCTACTATTTTCCTCTATGTTTACCGATAAAGTATTAAAACTAGTTCCATTTGAATTATTAATAGGAGTATAACTTCCTGTAGTATCCAGGTTATAAGTGAACTGTCGCCATTGGTTGCGTACTAAATCCAATCTTGCAAAACGCAATACTACTGAGTCATCAAAATCAGACAAATACATCCGCATAAAACGGATCGATTTAAAATCTGGGATGCCCCCAAACCTCTGGGTATATCCTTTTATTGGAACTCTGAAAAGGTACCAATTTTCTTGTCGAACCACTCCATCTGCAGAATTCACAATAACCCTTTTTTTATCGGTGATATATTTTGTAACACCAACATCCATTCCAGGTTTTAATTCTATTTCATATTCGTAATAAGCTTCTGTTTCATTCAGCGTATTATCTCTATTCAAATCTTCGTTGTCCGGATATAATGTTGCAGCCGAAGTATAAATCCCATTGGTTGTGGCAATTGGTGAATTACCCTGAGGGTTATTGAAATTTTTATAGCGCCCTAAAATGCCCGTACCTGTTGCATCAAAACTTGGATCGCGATACCATGTATAGTTATCGCCTGAAGGATCAGTTTGCGTTTTTTGATATACCGCTGAATTGGTTCCGAAATTTGCTGCCAGACGATCGAGTACATACCCTTTTTTTATTTTTTCTCCTGCATCATCTAAACCATCAAAGCCAACGTCCTGATAAGCTCTATCGCTGGGATCATTACTAAATGCTTGAGTTATTTGAATTGGATTTACAGGCGTTTTACCCCAGGTGCTGCTACTATCAACTGCTGCATTGATATTCGGAGTATTCATTCCATTTTCATAGAAACGTTTTCCATCTTTCAAAATATCTTCGCTTACATTACCAAAGTTCAGATACATTTTTCCACCCTTACTTGCTGGGCTCTTTATAAAGGGATCTTGTACCCAAAACTCAATAAATTCAACATTGCCTGTTTCGAAATCAGTTTGATCGATGGCACGCATTAAACCGCCCCATCTGTTTGCGGGATTTTTTAATTTTCCATTCGCATCAATTTGTGTTTTACGGCTTTCAAAATTATAGGGTCCCCTTTCTGTTGGGTAATATGCTAAGTCGAAAGTAGATGCCTGCACATCGGTAATATTGGTTGTACGTTGAGGGAATAATTCGTTGGTATACACTTGTCGAACACGAGGATCGCTCAACTCTATTACATTTTTTCGGAGTGGGTTACCCGAACTATTCTTATCCTGCAAATTAGGCTCAATATTATACCATGCTATTTTTGCACGATTAAAATTATAGTCGATCGAATCACTCAATACCGCTTCAGGAAATTTTGGATTCCCAACTGGCGTAGATGCTAGTGCCCAAGACACAAACGGGAAACGTAAATCGATGCTAGTTTTTGACGCTTCAAAATCATCAATATAAATCAGCCCCTGATTTCCCTTACCAATTTGTGGTGGGTGCCCTGGTTTTAAAATTGCTGCCTCACCATATGCAGTAACAAAAGATTTTGCTTTGGTATTATAATAGGGTAAGCGATTTAAGAATCTTGTTAATCCGGGAAGTTCTGATTTATAACTAAAATCAAGACCGTACATCGTGTTTCTAATCGGATCTTCACCATAACCCATTTTAGTAAAGAATGGACGCTCGCTTAATCGCATGGTAGAAAGTCCAAGGCTAAATTTTTTACTTGCCACATAGTCCATTCGCAATGCAGCAAAACCTCTTTGCTGCATTCCAAAGCCCGCGTTGTTTTCGAAATTTACTTTTACTGGTAGATTGGAACTAAGGATGGCTTGATTCAGTATTTTTACCGTCCCTAAATTATAGTCTACCACATAGTCTAATCCTTCACGCAATATTTGTCCTCCCGCTGTAACAGAAACAGATCCTGGGGGAATATTAAATGTGTTCAAGGAAATTTCAGAACCTCCGGTACTCTTCACACTTCCTTGCATCACAAAACGATTTAAGTTGGCATAAGTTTGCGCAATGGCTTTAATAGAATCATACAATTGATGGAATACATATTTTTTCTTGATGTTGGCTGGCATGCCATTAAATGCCAGCGCTTCCAAGTCTTTACCAAAAGGTTCCAATACAGGAAACACCACCCTTCCCAATTGTGGTAAAATGGTAAATCCTTCAACATAATCAAACACGCCATCTGGTTGTGGATCGTTGCGACTATTTAGTCGGTCAAGATTTAAAATTCGTAATAAAGGCTGACCATTCACTGCAGGTGATGATTCGGGTAAATATCTTTTTAATCCGCCACTTGGTTCTTCATATAAAACGTTCAAGTTAAAACCTTCACGTTGTATTCCGCCAAACATATCAAGCGAATAAACGTTTTTCATCATTAGTCCCCAAAGTGGTAATTCAATTCTTTGTGATGTGGATTTCAATAATTTCA
>JAYUFN010000451.1:0-2858 GCA_043738705.1 Bacteroidota bacterium | reverse complement strand
TATTACTAGAAGACTACGCCGAATTTTTTCAACTATTTTTCAATGAAGATCCAGCAGACTTTAAAAAAATGATACCACATTTTTCGGAGAGACTAGATCAACTTGGTGAGGGACCGAAAAGCTCTCCTTTTTATAATTTCTGTTTAACTTCAGTTCGAATTCATAGAGCAGCAGTAGAAGTTAAGTTTGGGCAAAACTGGAACGCCGGATGGGATTTTCGAAAAGCATATATACTACTTAAAGAAAACAAAAAAAAGTACCCTAGTTTTATTTTAAATGATCTGATGTATGGGGCGCTTCTGGCAATTATTGGTACCATACCCCCAGGATATAAGTGGATTGTAAGTTTATTGGGAATGAAAGGTTCGATCGTTGAAGGAATGAAGTTACTCAGCACTTTTACCCATAGTAACGATCCATGGGCGAAACTATATTTTAATGAATCTGCTTTTATCTATCCTTATTTACTTTTCTATATTGAAAATAAAAGAGACGAAGCGTTATTATTTGTTCAGCAAAAAAAATTAGATATTATAAATAACCACCTGCTCTGTTACATGGCAACAAACCTTGCCATCAATAATAAACAAACCTTACTGGCTGAAAGTATTATTATGAATCGGAATAGCTCAGCAGATTATTTAAAATTGTCTATTTGGGATTTTGAAATGGGATTTATAAAATTGGATCACCTTGAATTATCCGATGCTATAAAATATCTGGTTCAATTTCAAAAAGATTTTAAAGGCCACTTCTATAAAAAAGATGCCTATTTAAAATTGAGCTATGCTTATTATTTACAAGGCAACTTGCCTGCAGCGGAAGCTACAAAAAAGGAAATTTTAAAAAAAGGGCTAGCGGAAACAGACGCAGATAAAAAGGCATTAAAAGAGGCAAGTTCCGAAAGTTGGCCTAATACCCTACTACTCAAGGCACGCTTCCTGAGCGATGGTGGTTATCATAAAGAAGCTTTGGCTTTGCTACAAGGAAAGGGCAGTGATCAGTTTATTAAGGAAGAAGACAAACTTGAATTTGCCTATCGGGTCGCAAGAATCTATGACGACCTTGGAAGAAAAGACGAGGCAATAAAAGCCTACCAGTTAGCTATTTCAATTGGTGAGCACCGCAAAGAATATTTTGCTGCAAGAGCAGCGCTACAGGTTGGACAGATCTATGAAGAGCGAGGACAAAAATTGCTTGCTGTTACTTATTATCAGAAATGTTTGGAAATGGAAGATCATGATTATAAAGACTCATTAGATCAACGTGCCAAATCAGGTATCAGTCGATGTAAAAGCGAATAGCGACTGTTTATAAAATCTTATCGGCATTCCCGATTTGCTCAACAGGTATAGCTTCTATAACTTGCGTTAGGGAACTCCACTAAACCCTTTAGGATCTCCCAATAAAAAATGCTTCGCAAACTGCAGATTCAGTATTACGCAATCATCGATTCAATAGAAATTGAATTTTCCCCGAATTTGAATATTATCACCGGCGAAACTGGGGCTGGTAAGAGTATTTTGATGGGGGCTTTGAGTTTAATACTTGGTGAAAGAGCGGATAGTTCAACATTGAGATACGTTGACAAAAAATGTGTAATTGAAGGCTATTTTCAGATTAAAGGAAAACAATCAGTAATTGATTTTTTAGAAACTAATGAACTGGATAATGATGCAGAACTGGTACTGAGACGCGAAATAGCACCAAACGGCAAGTCCAGAGCCTTTATAAACGACACCCCAGCAAGTCTTCAACAAATAAAAGAGTTAGCCAGTTTATTAGTTGATCTGCATCAGCAATTCGACACCTTAACTTTAGGAGACGTTGATTTTCAAAGAACTGTAGTGGATGCTTTGGCTTCGAACAATAGTCTGTTACAAAGGTATCAGGCTAGTTTTCATCAGTTACAGGTTGCAAAAAAAGAATTAGCATACTTAGAAAATCAGAAGGCCAATTTTCAGAAAGAATTAGATTATCATCAATTTTTATTTGATGAATTAAATGAGCACTCATTCAAGGAAAATGAACTCGAAGAAATGGATGCAGAATTACAATTACTCAGTCATGCAGAAGGTATCAAATCGGTTTTATCTAAAATAAATTATGAGCTAGGGGGATCAGAACAGCCCATCCTACCGCTTTTTAAACAATGGATTAATCAATTGAATTCAATTTCAGAATATCATCCTTCATTACAAAATATTATCGTACGGCTTCAATGTCTGCAAATAGAACTGCTCGACATTGCAGACGAAATGGTAGTATTAAATGACAAAGTACCTATTGATCATAAAAGAATTGAATGGATCAACGAACGTTTGGCTCTTGGCTATAAATTATTAAAAAAACATGCCGTAAAAACCACGAAAGAATTGTTATTAATACAACAAGGTCTTGCCGAAAAATTAGAAGCAGTTTTATTGATAGATGATAGTATCGTAGTGAAACAGAAATTGGTTAATACATTTTCTGAGACAGCGAATGATTTGGCTAAAAAATTATCTGGTGCGCGCAAAAAAGAAGTAGCACCTCTTGAAATAAAAGTGAATGACCTTTTGAACCTAGTAGGAATGCCTAATGCTAGATTAAAACTAAGTATTAGTGAAACCCCTTTATATATTTTCGGAACTGATCAAATTGATTTTTTGTTTGATGCAAATAAAAGTGGTCGCTTTGAGCCGATTAGAAAAGTGGCGAGTGGTGGCGAGTTGAGCAGGTTAATGTTGTGTATCAAATCGCTTGTGGCCGAAAAAATCGATCTGGCTACATTGATTTTCGATGAGATAGATACTGGTATTTCTGGCGAAGCTGCCAAACAAGTTGGATTAATTATGAAAGGCTTATCTGCAAACAGG
>JAYUFN010000450.1:0-2864 GCA_043738705.1 Bacteroidota bacterium | reverse complement strand
GAAGGCAAGTTCTCGATATTAACCGTTCCATCACTAAAGTAAACTCTGTGAAAAGGCAAGCCCAAATAACCAGATTGAGAAACCAAATCGATCATAAGACTCGCCTGAAATCTTGTATTGATAACCTGGGCATAGGAAAGTGATGCAGTAAAAGTATTACGAGGGCTACTCGGAATTTGTATATCATCAGCTCCGTTACTTCCTCCACCAGATAAATAGGTTCTACCACTGGCAGTAGTATAGTAAGTAGCTGTAGTATTTGTAACTGCTGCTTTTGGAATTAATTCGGAGGGATAGATCATTTTAACCTTATCGAAAAAGCCACTCAGTTTCGCACTGAATTCTGCATTCGAGTTGATCTTTTTTGTAAAGTGAAAATCTAGTCCTATTGATTTGTAGTTATACTCAGTTGAATAATATCCTCCAAATCCAAATGAATTACCTTTTAAATTTTCTACGGTCCAGTCTAGCGATGGATAAATCCTTGTTCCACCCGTTTTTGAAGCACCAGTACTAGATACATAGGCAGAAGATGCAGAAGTATGATGGTCGAACCCTAAGCCTGCTGTGATACTATGTTTATTGTGACCCTGGTCCCAAGCAACAAATTTTAAGTCCAGGCCATTTGCAAAATCTACTACATGCTCGTTACCGATCCCTCCAGTAACTGCAGAATGATTTCCTTCCTGTGTATAATAACTCGATACTAAATTGATCTCTTCCAATGCCAGTGGTTTGGTTTTATAGATCACAGTATCTTGATTTGAGTTCTGAGAAAATGCATGTAGGAAGAGTACATACATACCTATTACAGTAAGGCTTAACTTTTTCATGAATAAGAATTGAATGAATGAGTACGATTAATTACAACCACAACCACCACCGGTTTTACCACCGTTGGCACCTGCAGAACCTTCGCGATAGGTTTGAAAATTTAATTCGTTTTTTTGTGATTTTCTACTTGATAGAACCATATCTGCATCATTCAGTTTATTTTTCTGATACTCTTTTACCTGAACACAGGATCCGAATATCATTGTAAAACCGATGGCTGCAATGGCTAATAATAAAGGGGGTTGCTTTTTCATGCTTGCTGTTTTAGGTAAAATATAAATTACTCGAAGTATATAGTTTATCGTTGTCATCAATAATGATGGCTTCAATTTGTTTTATTTGATTAATCATTGCCAATCCTGCTTCAATGCCCATAATGGTTACTGGAGTAGCCATTGCATCTGCTATTTCCGCATTTGGCGATATAATGGTTACGCTCTTAATTCCGCTTACAGGCAAGCCAGTCTTTGGATCGATCGTGTGCGAATATTTTTTCCCATTTACAATAATAAATTTTTCATAATTACCCGAAGTAGCAACAGCCATATCGGTAACATTCATGTATGAAAAAATAGTATTCGCGAAATTCGGGTGAACAATTCCAATGGTCCAATTTGAACCATCAGGCTGTAGCCCCCAGGTTGTTAAATCGCCAGAAGCATTTACAATTCCTCCTTCCACACCTTCATTTTTCAAAATATATTTGGCCCTTTCAGCTGCATAACCTTTTCCGATTCCTCCAAAACCAATACGCATGCCTTTCATTTTTAAAAAAACAGTGCAGTTCAATTCATTCAATTCAATATTCCGATAATTGATCAGTTTCACCATTCGTTTTGCGGTAGCTGCATCAGGCAATGTTTTCATTTTAGTATCGAAATTCCAAAGTGTTTTGTCTACAGAGCCATAACTGATGTCAAATGCACCCTGAGTAATTTCCGAAATTCGGATAGATCTTTGGATTAAGAAAAAAGTTTCCGGTGAAACTTTTACAGGTTTGATTCCCGCTGCCTGGTTGATCTTGTTAGTTTCACTCAGGTCATTATAGGTAGTCAATAATGCTTCTATTCTTTGAATTTCTCTTACCGCATGGTCGATCTTTTCAAGAGCCCTCAACTCATTTGTGGCAACAATACTAATCTCGAAATTGTTACCCATTAGCAAAATGCTCTTTTTGAAAACCTCTTTTCCCTGCATATTTTTTAAGTTCGTTATCCAAAATAATTTTTGAATAACCCCTGATTTGTTTGCAAATAGAGCTAGATAAAGTCAAATAGGTTGCCTTTAAATAGTTATAAGTATGATAAAACCGGTGAATACTTTTAAAAAAAATAAAAAGAGAAAACTAACGATTGTTCTTGGCGTTGATATTGATTTCTGTATTTACAGAATTGAGTTTCCCAACTAAAAGAACTTTACAATATCCTGAAGAGAGAGAACTAAGCGGAATAACAAAATGCTGATCCGCAAGCGGAACTACCGCAATTTGATGGTATTGATCTATTCCACCATTTTTAAATTCATTGGTTGAACTAATCTGAATATTCACCGAGCCCTTTAACTCAAACGACTTCCAGCTAATCTGCAAAGAATCATTATTAATAGTTGCCTGAGCGCTTGAGATAGAAACCGGATCAATAAAGGAAACACCATCTAACTCACTTTTATTGGTTGGAGGAATTATTATTTTCAAATATTGGGTAATGGAAGGCAGTATATCTACTATTGCTGGGTTAGTTTGTTTAAGATACTGATTTGGTTTGCTATAATTTGAAACGATCCATGTAGTTCGCTCTCTATCTGATTGACCACCATGATTCTTCCCAAATTTCGGTTCCCTACCATGATCTGTTGTAATAATAATCAACCAGTCTTCTGCAAAATTTTTCTTTCGATATTCAATTGCATTCCAGACACGGCCCATTTGTTCATCCAAATATCGAACAGCTTGTTTTAAAGAATCCCCATCTCCGAACCTATGGCCCATTTCATCTGTGTATTCCAAATAAATCCATGACAAATCTGGCGCT
>JAYUFN010000449.1:0-2872 GCA_043738705.1 Bacteroidota bacterium | reverse complement strand
CTGTTAAGGCGCATAGAAGAATTAATTACCACCCCATCAGGGTATTTTTTTTGAAGTTCGTTTATCTCTGGCGATTACTCAAATCTGAATTTTCTGGTGCAGCCGTTTCCACTATGCTGCCAATTGCTCAAATTTATGAATCCTGTTATTGTGATGGTTTATTCTGAATGATTTTCCTATTTTTAATGCTAAGTCTAACCGATTGCTATGATTATATCGAAACCTCGATTGAGTTTTGCTCAAATTATCAATATGAATGTTGGGTTCTTTGGAATCCAATATAGTTTTGGTCTTCAGCAAAGTGCGGTAAATCCGATCTATGATTTTTTGGGAGCAAGTCCCGATCAAATTCCGATACTTAATCTGGCGGGTCCAATGACAGGCCTACTCATTCAGCCCATTATTGGTGCATTGAGTGACAAAACTTGGTCGCCCCGATTCGGAAGACGTAAACCTTATTTTTTTATTGGTGCCCTATTTTGCAGTCTGTGTTTATTCATCTATCCATTTAGTAGCAGCCTTTGGATGGCCGGTGGTTTGTTATGGGTATTAGATGCCGCAAACAATACTGCAATGGAACCTTACCGTGCATTTATAGCTGATAAACTTCCGCCCTCACAACATGCAAATGGTTTTTTAACACAAAGTTTTTTTACTGGACTAGGTATTACACTTGCAAACATTTCGCTCTTTGCTTTCCAAAAAATTAGTTTCCTAAAACAATTGCATGGTCAAATTCCATATTGGGTTTTCGGCTCTTTTTTTCTAGGTTCTATTTGTTCAATTTCTTCGGTATTATGGTCGATCACTAAAACACCAGAGATACCGCCAACTGATGAAGAATTGGCTGTATTAAGGGCTAATAAAAAATCAGTGATGGGACCATTCATTGAAATTTTTAGTGCCATTAAAGATATGCCAAGGGTAATGTGGCAATTAGCGTTGGTCTATTTATTTCAATGGTATGCGCTATTTTGTTATTGGCAGAATGCATCTAAAAGTATTGCGCAATCTGTTTGGAAAACATCGCCTTCAAAAGATGCGAAGCTTTATCAGGAAGCAGTTGGATGGGCAGGCCTGGTAAACGGTTGGTATAATGTAGTTACTTTTCTTTCTGCATTTATATTAGTAGGATTGGCAAAAAAATATAGCCCGAAAAATGTGCATGTAACCTGTTTATTTTTAGCTGGTATAGGATTACTAATTTTCCCTCATATCGAAAATCAATATTTACTATTTGTGCCAATGACTGGTTTCGGAATTGCTTGGGCGAGTATGATGGGAGTCCCTTATTTGATGGTAGTAAACGATATTCCAAAAGAACGCTATGGAGTTTATATGGGTATTATAAACATGATGATTGTAGTGCCCATGATTTTACAGACTACCACGTTTGGATTTGTGCTCAATCATTTTTTAAATAACGATCCGGGAAAAGCCATCAGTTTTGGAGGCATACTATTATTAATAGCTTGTGCGGCCACTTTGCGGATTAAAAAAGTAATGCCTGCAAACGATACAGTAGCAGTGAGTGGTGGCGGGCATTAGTATTGAACAATAATTAAATAGTAGTTCAGAAAAAGAGGTTTTATGAAAATATTATGCATTGGAGAAGCGCTTATCGACATGATTTGCACAGATAAGGGCAGTAGCTTATCGCAAGGTCAACATTTTTTAAAAAAACCAGGTGGGGCTCCCACAAATGTTGCGGCTGCAGTTGCTGCATTGGGTGGTGAGGTTGAACTTGCTGCAAAAGTTGGTAGAGATCCTTTCGGAAAACACCTCATTCAAGTAATGAAGGAGTTTGGCGTATCCACAAAATATATGATTGAAGATAATACCAACTTTACCACATTTGCTTTTGTATCATTGATGGAAGATGGAGAGCGCGATTTTGTTTTTAACAGAGGAGCAGATGGAGCGCTTAGTGAAGAAGAAATTAATGAGATCGATTTAACTGATATATCCATTATCCATTTTGGATCTGCTACCGGATTCCTTCCGGGGCCACTTCAAAAAGCGTATATCAGTTTATTGGAACGAGCTAAACAACAAAATATATTTATCAGCTTCGATCCTAATTACAGGCACCTTCTTTTCCAAAATAATACGGAAACATTTATTCTACAATCATGGTATTTTTTAAAAAACTGCCACTATTTTAAGCTGAGTAACGAAGAGGCAATGCTGATTACCAGAACAGCTACACTAGAAGATGCAACTACAGTTTTGAACAACGAAACCTCAGCAGTCTATACCATTACATTGGGCAAGGATGGCACTTTATTAGGATACCTTCATCAAAATAGCACCATCGCTAGTATCGTAGTTAACCCAGTTGATACAACAGGCGCAGGTGATGCATTTGTTGGGGCCGTGTTATATCAGCTTTGTAATAAAAAATTGGATGCTATTTTAAAAGCAAGTAAATCCGATTGGGAATTAATCGTAAAAAACGCAAATAAAGCCGGTGCCAGAACATGCGAATATCTTGGTGCTATGGAAGCTTTCAAACATTTAAATAATCAGATTTTTTTATAACCTTCTTTAAAAAATAGTTCAATTGTATCAGTATCCATTACACCAACAAATTTCTCTTCTTATTCTGGAAAATCATATCGCAGTAGCTGGCAAAGACAATCTTTTTTATAGCAGGTTTCTTGCTAATTCCAGCGAAATCGCCGAGCTATACCAATCGTTATATGGTAATCATCCGAGCGGTGCAAAGGCTTTTACAGATTTGCTGCAATCCATTACAAAGGCTTATGCGCAAAGAGAGGAAGCTTTAAAACTAAAGGACGAAGAAAAAGAAGAATCCGGAAATTGGTTTTTGAGTAATCAACTGGCTGGCATGAGTTTATACGTTGATCGA
>JAYUFN010000448.1:0-2902 GCA_043738705.1 Bacteroidota bacterium | reverse complement strand
CTGCATTTGTTACTCCCCATGCAATGCTGTCATTAAACCCGATGATTACTGCAGGCGATCCAGGGAAACTTGCTCCATAGGTATTATGTGTGGGTGTATTGATCTGCACTTCGAACCAAAGTGATGGTAGATTTAATCCCAAGTGTGGATCATTACAAAGTATCGGTCTGCCAGATACCGTTTTACTACCTGCAACTGCCCAGTTATTACTTCCGTTGTTTTTATTAGGTGTAAATGCTGGGGTAACTTCACTTGAGTTGGAAGATTTATTTAAATAAGGTGAATCCACATCCTTAGGAGCAACTGGCACTAGCGAAGGCTTCATAAAAGCTGTTCCTTTCGGGATGATGGGATCAAGGGAGTCCTGTATATTTGGAAACAGCTGGTTGAATTCATCGTATCCAAAATAATTTTTTGCATTGGTCATTTTGAGATCTGCTTTTGCGGCACTGCCGGTTAGATCATATGACATGTACATTAGAAACAAATAAGTTTTTAACGGTGTCCAAGCTTCGGGTTGATAATCCAAAAGTTTGTATTCAAAAGGAATCTGCTCAGGCTTTAGTGATTTGATATAAGCATTCACGCCTTCGGAGTAAGCATCAACTGTAGCTTGCATTTCACGGTCTTTCTCCATTCGCAGCATGGTTTGTTCTGCCCCATATACCATTCCTAATCTTCTAAAAAACTGGTCTACATTTACCCTCTCTGGACCTAATATTTCACTCAATCTTCCTCCGGCAACATAGGTTTGGAATTCCATTTGCCATAACCTGAATTTTGCATGAATAAATCCTTGCACATAATATGCATCCAGATCTGTTTGAGCATAAATGTGGGGAACAAGGCGTTCATCCATAAATACATCCACTTTATTCCTATGTCCTTTAATCTTAATCTCCTCTGTAAAAGAGCTGTTTGTAGGTTCTGCATTCTGCCAAAACCCTTGCTGTGGAGATAAGAAATAACCCAAACGCGGAGATTTGGTTTTACCAATTGGCAAAGGTGTATTTAGCAAAAAAACTAATCCTGCTGTAACTAATGCTGAAATTATAAAAGGCACAATTCTCATAGCAATCATTTGAATTTTAAAAATACTTATTTTTAGTCTGAAGCTTCACATGGTTTGTTCACATTCAAAACAACTTTCAAATAAATCGAAGTAGCCATATCTTTGAGTTATGGAAAATGCAAGAAACCCGGATCCATTGCATGGCAAAACTCTAGAAATGATTGTAACATTTCTGGTCAATCATTATGGGTGGGAGGAACTAGGAAGGCTCATTCGTATCAATTGTTTTTTGGACAACCCAAGTATACAATCAAGCCTTAAATTTTTACGAAAAACATCATGGGCAAGAACAAAAGTAGAACAGCTTTATATTGATAGCTATAAAAACTTAACTACTATTTAGCTATTACAATCTTATATCTGGTGCCTTTTATTTTTTCTTCTTTTACTAATTGCAGCATTGCATTTACTTTATTCTTTTTTACGGCGACAAAGCTATTAAAATCTTTTACCACAATCAATCCGATATCTTCTTTTGCGAGATTTGCTTTCTGAGTTAAAAACCCAACAATATCTACTTTGTTCAATTTATCTTTTTTACCCCCGTTAATGTAGATCGTTGTATAAAGAGCAGCTTTGGGAGGCTTTTGATTTAGCGGAATTTCTAGCGGCACTAAGTCATGTCGAATATAATTGGGCATCAGCTCCTCCGTATGCATCAACAGGTACGCAGTTCCTGTTGCATGCATTCTTGCAGTTCTCCCATTTCGATGCGTGAACTCAGCATAGGTTGATGGTAAATGATAGTGTATGATATGCTTGATTTCGGGAATATCCAAACCTCTTGCAGCAAGATCGGTAGCTACTAAAAATAAAATCGAGCCATTTCTAAATTGTATCAATGTTTGTTCTCGTTGCATTTGCTCCATGCCACCGTGAAATGCGGCATTGGCAATTCCCTTTTCTTGTAATAGAATTGATGTTCGCTCAACTGCATCTCGGTGATTACAAAATATGATCGTGGTCTCTGCGCCAATAAAACTAAGTAATTGAACCAACCTTTCTACCTTGTCTTTAGTTTCAGATATCACCAATTGTAAACTCAAGTTATCTTCATAATCCCTCTCTTGAATATGGTCGATGACAAAAAGTTGCTGCACACCAGCAAATTCTGGCACTTGAATGGCAGCAGTAGCTGATACCAAAATGCGTTTTGAGATCTTAGTTAATGATTCAATTACAAAACTCATTTCTTCTTCAAACCCAAGTGCTAAAGATTTATCAAACTCATCAAGTACTAATGTTTTAATACCATCCGTATCAAAGGTTGCTCTCCTGATATGGTCAGCAATTCGTCCGGGTGTTCCAATTAACAGTGCTGGGGCTTCTACTAAATTTTGAATTTCAGTTTGCATATCGTGGCCGCCATAGCAGCAACTTACCTTAAAACCTGTAGCCATTTTTTTCCAAACCTGCTCAATCTGGATAGCCAGTTCTCTAGAGGGCGTTAGGATTAAACACTTTACTCCGTTATTTTCTTCCTCCATCAAATCGAGAATTGCCAATAAAAATGCAAGCGTTTTGCCTGAACCAGTTGGTGATAAAAGTAAGGTGTCTCTATGCCTTAAAAAAGCAGGAAATGCCTCCTTTTGCATTGCGTTAAGTGAGGGTATTGATAATTTTTTTAAACAGTCAACTATTTGTGTCTCATTCATGTGCATCTGCAAAGATACATTTGTGTTTGGTTGGATAATCGATGAACTAACAGATATTTGCAGAACTAAACACAATTTGATACTAAACTGTTTTGATGGAACTTTCGATTCACACAAAAAATATACTTGGATTACAATTGCCGACAGACCCACGCTGGGTTAATCTTGCTGAGAT
>JAYUFN010000447.1:0-2903 GCA_043738705.1 Bacteroidota bacterium | reverse complement strand
TATTTTTTTTCGACTCCTTAAAATATTTGAAAAGACTACTGATACTGTGTTCAGGATTATGATTAGCTAATTCGCGTACAATCATAAATTTAAAGCGTATTCTTTCCGCCAAAAGTTTACTGAATGTAAAATGGATCTCCGGGTTTTCATGAATAAGCTCATGAAATGTATTCTTACTTAATCTGATTAAAATGGAATCTTCATTGGCAATGCTAGTTGCTGCATATAACCCATTATCAAATAAGGGCATTTCCCCAAAACATTCTCCTGGTTCAATCATTACTTGAAGAATTTCTTTACCCTCTTCATTAATGTTTGCCCAGCGTATACTTCCACTAACCAGCTGATAATAAAATGAGCATATACCTTCTTCTTGGAAAATAATTTCACCTTCAGAAACCTTCTTATAGGTAGCGCCCCAAGCTAATAATGTGTTGATGTCTATGATCATAGGAGCATCATTTATTAATGTATAGGGTGTGAAACTATCAGGAAGTCTAAACTAAAACCATGATATAAATCATGTTTGATGGATATTTCAGGTTTAAGATAAAATTTCTTTTCACTTATGATTCAACGCATAAAATAAACTGCTACTGCTTTGTACACTTGCACTATCATTTTAAAAAAGATAGACATGAAAAAAACGATGATTATCGGGATACTCGCATTATTTGCGGCCGCTTGTAGCGGTAACAAAACGCATGAAACAGGGTCAAAAGAAGAAGGTAGTTCGGTAGAATCTGGCCATTCAGCAAACCCTTCTTATGACCCAAACCGTGGTGAAGGGAAATTTAAATCAGTACAAATAGCGGCAACCCTTGATGCTACAATGGCTGAAACTGGCAATAAAATTTTCTCAGTTAAATGTGGGAGCTGCCATAAGATGACGGAAGAAAAGTTAGTTGGACCGGGTTGGAAAGGGGTTACAAGCAGACACCAAGCTCCATGGATTATGAATTTCATTACAAATACAGATGAAATGATTAATAAAGATCCTAAAGCTCAAGCACAGCTTGAAATATGTTTGGTTAGAATGCCCAACCAAAATCTTGCAGATGCAGACGCTAGAGCATTATTAGAGTTGATGCGTAAGAATGACGGCGTAAAATAAAATAGGATCTCTTCAGATAAAAACAAACAAATATGAAAAATAGTCACATTAAGTTACTCGCAACGGTTTGCTTCGGTATTGCGATCGGCTTCATTGCCTGTAAACCGAAAAACGTTGGAGATGCAGTTAGTTCAGATGCTGCTGCAAAAGCATATGTAGCACCTGGTAAGTACGATCAGTTTTACAATTTTGTGTCTGGTGGATTTAGTGGACAGATGAGTGTTTACGGATTGCCATCCGGACGTTTGTTACGCGTAATCCCCGTATTCTCTGTAGATCCTGAGAAGGGTTGGGGGTATAGTGAAGAAACAAAACCAATGCTGAATACTTCTCATGGCATTGTTCCTTGGGATGATTTGCACCATACTGAACTTTCACAAACTAATGGTGAAATTGATGGAAGATGGGTTTTTGGGAATGCTAACAATACACCACGTGTGGCAAGAATTGATTTGAAGACTTTTAGAACTGCTGAAATTATTGAATTGCCGAATAGTTCTGGTAATCACTCTTCTCCTTTTATTACAGAGAATACAGAATACGTAGTTGCAGGCACACGTTTTAGCGTTCCTCCAGATAATGTAAATGGTGATGTGCCCATTAATTCTTATAAAAAGAATTTTAAAGGAACTATTAGTTTTATAAGTGTGGGTAAAGAAGATGGGAATATGGAAATCGCTTTCCAAATTCAATGTCCAGGTGTGAATTTTGATTTGAGTCACTCAGGTAAAGGCAAATCAACTGGATGGTTCTTCTTCTCTTGCTATAATACAGAACAGGCGAATACTTTATTGGAAGTAAATGCTTCACAGCGTGATAAAGACTTTATCATGGCAGTTAACTGGAAAAAAGCAGAGGAATATATTAAAGCGGGTAAAGGCAGAAAACAAACTGTAAAATACGCGCATAATAAGTATAGCGAAAAAACACATAGCGCTACCTCTGATATCAAAACTCAAGTAACTGTGCTTGATGCTAAAGATTTTAAAGACTTATGTTATTTTATTCCATGCCCTAAATCACCCCATGGTTGCGATGTAGACCCTACTGGTGAATACATTGTTGGTAGTGGCAAACTAGCTGCACTGATTCCTGTTTTCAGTTTTGATAAAATTCAGAAAGCGATTGCTGCTAAAGATTATGCAGGGGAATATGACGGAATTCCAGTTATTAAATATGAGGCTGCTTTATTTGGCGAAGTTAAGAAACCAGGTCTCGGACCGTTGCATACTGAGTTTGATGGGAAAGGAAATGCTTACACCACGATGTTCGTATCATCTGAAGTGGTTAAATGGAATATTCAGAATTTAAAAGTGTTGGATCGTGCCCCAACATATTATAGTGTTGGTCACTTGTGTATTCCGGGTGGGGATACTAAAAAACCAAATGCTAAATATTTGATTGCATATAATAAAATTACTAAAGACAGATACTTGCCTACAGGCCCAGAACTGGCTCAGAGTGCACAACTCTATGATATTAGTGGCGATAAAATGCAGTTAATACTTGACTTTCCAACTATTGGTGAACCACACTATGCACAAGCTGTAAGTGCAGATTTGATTAAAAACAATTCAGTTAAGTTCTTTAAGATCGAAGAGAATACCAATCCTTATGTTTCAAAAGGTGAGGGTGAAACTAAAGTGGTTAGAAGCGGAAATAGAGTGGATATTAATATGACTTGTATTCGTTCGCACTTTTCTCCAGATAACATTGAAGGAATAAAAGCTGGTGATGAAGTTTATTTTCACGTAACTAATCTTGAGCAGGATTGGGATGTTCCACATGG
>JAYUFN010000446.1:0-8043 GCA_043738705.1 Bacteroidota bacterium | reverse complement strand
ATAATGTAAATGAAACATTATCTATTTGTGATCGCGCATACCTCCTGATTGATGGTAAAATTTTCCGTCATGGAACTGCTGAAGAGTTAGCAGAAGATGAAAAAGTTCGACACCTTTACCTCGGCACTAATTTCGAATTAAAACGGAAGGATTGGATCATCGAAATGGGTAGAGAGAATGTAGCAATGGCCCCAGTTGTATCGAAAAATACAGATACTGGTACACTCACAAACGAATAATACTTGTGGTTTCTCATTTGCATTGCGTATTTTTCAGGTACTAATTGTATGAAAATACTCAGTCCTGCAATATCAAGATTAGCTCGTTTACGTCTTGGACGTATTGAAGAGTGGATAAACGAACCTATTGCAGCACAACGAGAAGTATTACAAGATCTGATCACCCATGGTCAGTATACAGAGTTTGGTCGCAAATATGGATTTAAAGAAATTTTTACCATTCGTAATTTTAAACAGGCCGTTCCTATCCACGATTACGATGACTTGAAACCTTATATTCAAAGATTGATGGATGGCGAGCATCAACTATTGTGGGATACCCCTGTTAGCTGGTTTGCAAAGAGCAGCGGCACTACAAGTGATAAGAGTAAATTTATTCCAATTACACAAGAGAGTTTGGAGGATTGCCACTTTCAGGCGGCCAAAGATGTGTTAACACTCTATTACAATTTTAATAATGATAGTGATCTTCTAACGGGAAAGAGTTTGGTAATTGGTGGCAGTCACCAGATCAGTAAAGTAAATGAAGAAATTCAGTACGGAGATCTTAGTGCTGTACTGTTACAGAACACACCTTTCTGGAGTCAATGGATTCGTACTCCTGAACTGTCTATTGCGCTTATGGATGAATGGGAAGAAAAGATTGAAAGTTTGGCTAGATCTACGATCGAAGAGAACGTTACATCAATTGCAGGAGTTCCAACATGGACGATGGTTCTAATAAAGCGAATTTTAGAAATTACCGGAAAACCTACACTGAAAGATGTTTGGCCTAATCTGGAATTTTATGGGCATGGAGGTGTTTCATTTACACCGTATCGTGATCAATTTAAAAGATTGATTGGACCAGGAGTTACTTATCTGGAAATTTATAATGCCAGTGAAGGGTTTTTTGCTGCACAAAATAATCCCGATGAAGATGGCATGTTGCTTTTTTTGAATCACGGCATTTTTTATGAGCTGATGCCCGTAGAAGAATATGGTAAAGCAGATCCTCAAACAATTGGATTGAATGAAGTAGTTATCGGCAAAAATTATGCTTTGGTAATTAGCACAAACGGAGGGTTGTGGCGTTATCTGATAGGTGATACGATTCAGTTTGTTTCTAAATTTCCATTCAAAATAAAGGTAACTGGTAGGTTAAAACAATATATCAATGCATTTGGCGAAGAAGTAATTGCAGACAATGCAGATAAGGCCATCGCTATTGCTTGTGAAAAAACAGGATTAGTGGTGAATGATTATACAGCAGCTCCTGTTTATTTCGGAGATGATACAAAAGGTGCACACGAATGGTTAATTGAATTTGAAATTACGCCAGAAAATGTGGAAGCCTTTGCCTTCGAATTAGACTGTGCCTTGAAAACAGTGAATAGTGATTACGAAGCTAAACGATATAAGGATATTGCACTGGTAATGCCCATAGTACATTCGCTCGAAAAAAATATTTTTCACGAATGGCTTCGCAGTAAAGGTAAACTGGGTGGGCAACACAAGGTTCCTAGACTAAGTAATGATCGAAAATATGTGGATGAAATTCTTCAACTAATTAATAAAGCAAAAATTAATTAGACTTCCTTTTTTAAAGTCCAAATAGGGGTTTCTCCTACTAACAAATTCGTTACTAAAAATAGACTCACAAACGATCCTGTGTAAAAAAGGTAGAGATAAGGTACGTCTACAAGTGTATAAAAAATAACCAAAGTAATTTTTAGTGTAGCGATCGGAAGATGGTCTTTCTGAATATGAAATCTTTTAACAAGAGCAAGACAGATGACCATGAACAAAATTGGAATAGTTAGCGCTGAAATGATTAATACATGATGTTGGAGTGCAATATTATTTGGACCAAAGAATTTTGCAAAACCTAAACTTTCTTGAAAAACAATAGGTGCATCTCTCCAAACTTTTTCACTGAAACTGATATATTCTGAAGGGAGAGCCGCGAGCTTTAAAAATGTACTCCATCCAAATGGAATCAATACAAGTAAAAAGAAAAAAATAATCCCCATCAAAGAAATACGTAAAAGGTTCTTTAAATCTTTTGTATAAATATAAAAAAATAACATCGCAGGTATCCAGCCAACAAGCGAATAGCGACTAAGTACACAAAGTGAAATAGCAATTCCAATCAGCCATCCATTTTTACTAAATAAAGCGAGTGTAAGAAAACTATAAAATAAAATTACTACACCTTCTTCAGTATAAATGAGTAGTCCCGAATTATGTGCATTTAATAACCACCAAATGAGCAGGAAAGCAGCAAAAAATATTGGACCTGATTTTTTATGTAACGGTTGTATGCGCCAGATAAATAAAGAGGAGAGTATAATCAATGATACAACTGTAGTCCATCTTGGGTCAGCATCAAAAAAAACTGGAATACTAAAGGGCAACCACATAGCGGGAAGGTAAATGGGATGCATGCCACCCCATATTTCGGGAATTACATCATACACATGACTCCAAGCTCCATGAATAAATCTTTGACTCATGATTTTTATGATCGGAAGCATATCCGCATCATGGAAGTCAAGAGGAGCATCTTCCATCCAGTGTAGTGCCGAACCCATGATGCAAATTAAAGTCATGGAAAGAATCCACCAACGATACTGGTTTACAATTTTTGAGAGGTCGAAGGGTTGATTAGGGACTTGTTGAGGGCTAGGTAAAACCAACGCAAACCAACAAATTAGTAGACCCGAAAGAGTAAATACAATACTAGTAACCCCAGTTAGAAATTTGAGTTTTAGCGCATAGGTAACACAAATTGTTTCTACTAGAAAAGCGATCAGTAAAATTTTTCTCCGATTCAGAATGCTATTCATCTTGTTTAAAATATATTTATAAAAAATTAAAATTATGACAAACCATTTTAATAATTTAAAACAACCAAATGTAAAAACTTCTTAGAATACGTTGTGGCCAAGCTCATTTATTTTACATTTGTTGCTGAACAAAAAAGTAATCATGCAATTATTACAAAATAAAGTAGCGATAGTAACTGGAGCTTCCAGGGGAATTGGTGCTGCCATTGCATTAAAGTTAGCTGAGCAAGGTGCAAATATTGCTTTCACTTATGTGAGTAATAGTAGTGTAGAAAAAGCAACTGCTTTAGTAGCCCAAATAGAAACTTTCGGGGTTAAAGCAAAAGCTTACCAAACAAACGCTGCTCTTTTTGAAGACTGTGAAACCTTTGTGGCTGATGTGATCAAAGAATTTGGTAAAATAGATATTTGCGTAAATAATGCGGGGATCTCAAAAGATAATTTGTTATTGCGGATGACCGAACAGCAGTGGGATGATGTGATAGATACCAATTTGAAAAGTGTATTCAATATGACAAAGCAAGTGATTCGCCCCATGATGAAAGCAAGATCAGGTAGTATTATTAACATGAGTTCAATCATTGGAATAAGAGGTAATGCTGGTCAAGGAAGTTATGCGGCTTCTAAAGCGGGTATTATTGGTTTCACTAAATCAATGGCTTTAGAACTGGGCAGCAGAAATATTCGTTGTAATGCCATTGCCCCAGGATTCATAGAAACGGATATGACTCATTATCTAAAAGATGGTGATGGTGCAGTAGAGTTTTTAAAGAAAATTCCACTAGGGCGTTTTGGTACAGCAGAAGAAATTGCAAATACTACTTTATTTTTAGCTTGTGAGTGGAGTGCATATATCACAGGTCAAGTCTTGAGCGCTTGCGGCGGATTAAATATTTAAGAATTAACAGAAAAATTTCTCAAAGCGCTATTCAGTTAATGAGTTGCACTTTTTATTTGCATAGATATAAACTCAATTGATGGATATTGCATCAAAGTAAACTAGCCTAAAATAAATCAAGATGTATTCATATCAGAAATTATTGGATGAAAATAAAATCTGGGCAGCTGAGCAAGTCGCAAAGGACCCAGAATATTTTTCAAGACTAGTAGATATTCAGCAACCCGAATTTTTGTGGATTGGTTGTAGCGATAGCAGGGTACCGGCTAATGAATTAACCGGTTCTCAGCCAGGCGAGATTTTTGTACATCGTAATGTGGCAAATATGGTGGTACACACTGATTTGAATATGTTGAGTGTTTTGCAGTTTGCTGTGGAAGTTTTAAAAGTGAAACATATTATTGTTTGTGGACATTATGGGTGTGGGGGTGTGAAAGCGGCAATGACTCAAAAAAGCTTAGGATTAATCAATAAATGGTTAAGAAATATTAAAGATGTATATCGGCTGCATCGAAAAGAAGTTGATGCAATTGAAGATGAAAACCTACGTACCAACAGATTAGTTGAATTGAATGTTAGAGAGCAAGTGATGAACTTGGCTAAAACCTCGATTGTGCAATCTGCCTGGAAATCTGAGAACAGACCCGATTTACACGGATGGGTATATGATTTGCATGACGGAATAATTAATCCCGTTTTTGAAATCAATGCTGGAGAACCTATCGACCCCTTATATGAATATGATAATTTATAAAAGATAATGGCAGACAATCATCAACCTACACCTGCTGGGGCAGCTAAGAAATTTTTCACCCTGCTTCGATTGGAAAAAAAAGATATTAGCACTATTTATGTGTATGCAATTCTTGCTGGATTGGTAAACTTCGCAACACCCTTAGGCATACAAACCATTATTAGTTTTGTTTTGGCAGGGGCTTTATCAACCAGCATCATTGTTTTAATTGTAATGGTTGTTGTAGCGGTTTTTATTGGTGGTTTATTACAAGTGCGACAGATGCAAGTGATAGAAAAGATCCAACAAAAAATATTTGTTCGTTATTCTTTGGAATTCGCAAATCGATTGCCAAAATTAGATATCGAAAAAATGAGTAGTTACTATTTACCGGAACTGGTGAATCGTTTTTTTGATACTGCTTCATTACAAAAAGGAATCGAGAAACTCTTATTAGATATTCCTTCTGCAGTTATACAAATTTTGTTTGGTGTAGTATTACTATCGTTATACCATCCAGTGTTTATCGGTTTCGGAGTAATATTATTGATATTATTATATATAATACTTCGAAATACCTTACCAACTGGGTTTGCAGCAAACGTTGAATCGAGCGATTACAAATATAAAACTGCAGCATGGCTCGAAGAAATGGCGAGGGTTGTAAAAACATTTAAATATTCAAAAGGTACAAATCTAAATATTGAGAAAACAGATGGCTATGTTTCTAATTATTTGGATTCACATACCAGTTATTTTAAAATATTGGTTACGCAATTCTGGAGCCTTATAGGATTTAAGGTAATAATTACCGCAAGTATGTTAATTGTTGGATCGATCTTATTAGTTGATCAGCAAATTAATATCGGTCAGTTTATTGCAGCAGACATTGTAATCATTATGGTTATTGGTTCTGTTGAAAAACTCATCACTAATTTAGATAAGATCTATGATGTATTAACTGCAGTAGAAAAACTAGCAAAAATTACAGATTGTGAGATCGAAAAAGAAGGAACCCAATTAATTGCCGATTTACATAAAGGCATCGCACTTGAATTTAGAAATTTAGAATATAGTTATGATTATGGTAATCCCGTTTTAAATGATATCAATTTCAAAGTGGAACCTGGTAAGACCATCTGCATTTATGGTAATTCAGGTTCTGGTAAAACCACCATCCTTCGATTACTAACAGGAGCGTATAAAAATTTTAAAGGTTCTCTTTTAGTGGATGCAGTATCAATCAATAATTATAATCTTGAATCTCTTAGATCTGTAACGGGAATCTTATTGAGTCAGCAAGATATTTTTCAAGGAACTCTTCTTGAAAATTTTACCATGGGTAATAAGGCTTATGATGAGAGAGAATTGAAAAGTTTGGTGGAATTATGCGGACTAACCAATTATGTTCTGTCGCTTCCAAAAGGCTTAGAAACTATGCTCGATACAGCTGGTAATAGATTACCCGCCAAAATAAAGCAAAGCATTTTATTGATCAGGGCATTGTTGGGTAAAAGAAGGATGTTATTATTAGAAGAACCGTTCCTTCATTTAGAGAAAACAGTAAAGGATAAGATGATGGAATTTATTCTTAAAGACACAAGTGCTACAACAATTCTAACAACTACCGATTTCAATATTGCAAAAGCATGCGATCTGATTATTGTTATTGAGAATGGTGTTATTATTAATCATGGAACGGCGCAAAATGTAGTGGCAAGTTTAATAAAATAAACATGGAAAATTTTATAACAGACGATATAGAATCTAAGTCAGCCAGTTCACCATTAAAGTCATATCAGAACTTGTATTTGGTGAATAGGCAAACCGACATAAAGAAATGGATGTATGGGATATTAATTTCTCTAGTAGTAATTGCGTTTTTGCCATGGACTCAAACCCTGCGTGCAAAGGGCTCTGTAACTACACTGTTGCCTGAACAACGCCCACAAGAAATTAATGCAATTATTGCCGGAAAAATTTTGAATTGGCGGGTTAAAGAAGGAGATCATGTAAACGCAGGCGATACAGTTTTGCAATTGGGAGAAGTAAAAGTAGAATATTTTGATCCACAATTATTAGCAAGAACTAAGGAGCAGATTGTATCTAAACAATTAGCAGTTAAGGGGTATGAAAATAAAGCTGCTAGTTCAGTTACACAGGTTTCGGCCCTCAAACAAGCACAGATATTAAAATTGCAGCAGCTAGATAATAAAATAAAACAACAGTTTTTAAAATTGCATAGCGATAGTATTGATTTAGGATCAGCAAATAATGAATATAGTATCAATAAAAGGCAAATTGATGCTGCTAAATTGATGTATGATAGTGGTGTGATTTCGTTATCTGATTTTGAAAGAAGAAAGATCAGTTTTCAAAATTCAATAGCAAAAAAAATTGGTTATGAGAGTAAATTTTTACAAAGCAAACAAGAGTTGAATAATTTGTATATCGATAAAAACGCTACTATTCAAGATTATATCGATAAGATTTCTAAAGCAGAGGGTGATAAGTTTAGTTCGCTTTCAAATATTGCTAGTGGTGAAGCAGATGTTTCAAAATTGCAAAATACCTATAGTAATTATGATATCAGGAATCAATTGTATTATGTAACAGCTCCACAGAGTGGGCAGATCACAAAAGCCAAAAAAGCAGGTCTAGGTGAGACGGTAAAGGAAGGTGAGATGTTGGTTGAAATTGTTCCAGACAATATTCAATTGGCTGTTGAATTGTTTATTGAACCAATGGATTTACCATTGGTATCGAAGGGACAAAAAATGCAGTTTGTATTTGATGGTTTCCCTGCCATTGTTTTTAGTGGCTGGCCCGAATCGAGTTATGGCACTTTTGCGGGAAGGGTTGCTGCCATAGAAAACGCTGTGAGTAGTAATGGCAAGTTTAGAATATTAGTTAAAGAAGATTCTGCTCAAAAAAAGTGGCCACAGCAATTGCGAATGGGCGCAGCAGCTCAAGGGATTGGGTTACTGAAAGATGTTTCAATCTGGTATGAATTATGGAGGAATATCAATGGATTCCCTCCTGAATATTATCAAGCAAAGGGTGAAAGTGCAGATAAAGCAAAGAAAAAATAAAGCATGAAGCAGGCACTATTAATATTAGGGATGATTTGGGTAGTTCAACTGCAGGCGCAGCTTTATACACCTGAAACTTTTATTCAACAAGTGAGGCAGTTTCACCCTGTAGCAAAGCAGGCTGCTCTTCAAGTTGAAAAAGCAAAAGCAGATCTTCAAACTGCAAGAGGCGGTTTCGACCCTAGTTTTAATTTTGATGCAAGCAATAAAACATTCGACGGAAAAAACTATTACTATTATAATAATCCAGAAT
>JAYUFN010000445.1:0-8062 GCA_043738705.1 Bacteroidota bacterium | reverse complement strand
ATTGATGAAAGTCTTTTTCTAATGTTTCTAGAAAATTAAAAAGGATATCTAGTTTGTCTTTGAGGTAGTGGTGGGGAATACGATGTCCGAATTTGGGGTGTTTCTCGGCTTCAAAAATATGGTGTTTGATTTCGTGTTTCAGATCGTGGAGGTTGATGAGTTGAATGTGGAACTGGTTGTGAAAATGTTCGATCCCTTCAACTGTTTGGTGATCTGTTTTTCCTGGAGCAAATAAATACAATTCGTTTTTTAGTTTGTTGATTTTTTCGCGAAAAGTAGTTAGTTCTTGCTTCCATTTTTTGCACTCGTCAATGAGTGCCAGATGTTGTTCTTCTGTTATCATTGCAATCGTTTTTAGGATGAAGAAATTGGAGGTGTCTAATCCGTAAAATTTGACATAATAAATGTAAAATCCAAGCAAAAAAATAACCATGACTTTTGGCATGGTTATTAATAAATTTTATTAGTATATCAGATAGAATCGTTGTTAGAAAGTTCAACTTTTCAAAAAAATCAACCTGATTTTACCAGACACTAGTGGGGGAGTATTATAATTAAAAATAATTAATATGAAAAAAATATTTTCTTTTTATACATAATTATGGTTCATATTTTCGGTTTTAGGAACATTAGTTACTAAAAATTATTTTCCGAGGTATGAAATTATTTTCCCATTAATATTTGCTTGCTACATTTCAAATAAATTAATAACAAAAAAATAATTCTTAACATAACTAACTATTTGTTGAAATGTAGAAAAAATCTAAAAAGCCACAAAATTGTTAGGAGAAACTAGGATGCATTATTATTAAGAAGTTTACTATGCGAAACATAGTTTTTATCAGGACCGTAGACAAATAAACAACTACCGTTACGAATGGTTTCGATGATCGGTTTTTTCAAAGCTTCTGGGATAGCTGGGCAACCCTGACTGCGGCCGATTGACCCTTTTCGGGCCGCAAAATTTTCGCTTACATATTTAGCACTATGAATTACAATACCGCGGTTATAAGCGTTGTCGTTAATACCAGCTTCCTGTCCTTCTAAGCGAAGTGAATACCCGTGTTTACCATTATAAACATCCGCCGTGGTATAAAAACCGAGACTACTTTTAAAGCTATTAAAGGCATTCGAAAAACGGGTGGCCAATACGGTGCCCGAGCCGCGACCGTGCGAAACGAATGTGTTGAAGAGGAGCTGTCCGCTTATCAGATCGATCACAAATAGTCGCTTCGAACTTGAAGGCAAACTAAAATCGATGATGGTTAAAATATTATCCTTCTGGATTTTTCCAGTTTCGATCAGCGCATTATAGCCGGTTAAAGCATACTCAAAAGCCGCTTTTGAAAGGCCAAGGCTAGACAATTGTAAACTGTTGTATAGGAAGGAATTCTTGTCGATATTTTTTGCATCTGCAGCAGCAGGAGTAGTTATGGAAGTGTTTTTTTTGATCGTTTTAGATTTGCCAGTTCCAAATACAAAAGTGCCCATCAACATTGCCACAGGGATTAGGTAAATCCGTATTCTTTTAAAATGAGGTGATGGCATTGGGGGATTGTTAATGATTTGCAAAGTTAACGCTTCTGTTTCCCCCACCCACTGATCTAGAAAACCTTAAATAAGGTTTAACGTAATTAGAAATTGTTTTCCACGTTCTGTTTTTCAACAAATCAACTGTTTAACTTGCACCAATGCATGATTATCTGATAGGATTGAACGAACCACAAAAAGAGGCTGTGACATATATCAAAGGTCCTTTGATGATTGTGGCAGGTGCGGGAAGTGGTAAAACAAAGGTTTTGACCACTAGGATTGCCCATTTGATGGCGAATGGGGTGGATGCTTTTAATATTCTGGCGCTAACGTTTACCAATAAAGCCGCAGCCGAAATGAAAGAAAGGATCGAGAAGATTCTTGGTAATTCTGAAGCACGAAACTTATATATTGGTACATTCCACAGTGTATTTGCCCGAATTCTTAGGGCCGAAGCACATCGACTTGGCTACCCTAGCAATTTCACGATTTATGATACAGACGATAGTAGGTCTGTGATTAAAACTGTAGTGAATGAATTGAACCTCGACGACAAACACTATAAGGCCAATGTAGTAGGCAACCGGATTTCGCAGGCTAAAAATGCATTGGTTGGTCCAGCAGAATATGCCGTTGATTATTATATTCAGCAAGAGGATATGCGTGCTAACCGACAGGCCATGTTGCAGATCTATCAAGCTTATGCGAACCGTTGTTTTAAAAACGGGGCGATGGACTTTGATGATCTTTTGCTAAAGATGCATGAACTTTTGAAGTATTTTCCTGAAGCACTGCATAAGTATCAACACAAGTTCAAGTACATTTTAATTGATGAGTATCAAGATACTAATCCGGTACAGTATGAGATTACTAAGTTATTAGCGGCAGTGCACGAAAACATTTGTGTGGTGGGTGATGATGCACAAAGTATTTATAGTTTCCGCGGAGCTACAATTGAAAACATCTTACAGTTTCAGAAAGATTATGATGATGTAAAAGTGGTGAAGCTTGAACAAAATTATCGTAGCAGTAAGAATATTATACATGTGGCTAATGAAGTAATTAAAGTTAACAAGGGGCAGATTCCAAAGAATTTATGGACAGATAATAATGAGGGGGAGAAGATTAGACTAGTAAGAACCATGACGGATAATGATGAAGGAAAATTTGTTGCTGACTCGATTCAAGAACAAAAACTTCGTAATCATTTTTACAATCAGGACTTTGCAATTTTATACCGAACCAATGCACAAAGCCGTGCTTTCGAAGAAAGTTTGCGAAGGATGGGAATAGCTTACCGGATCTATGGGGGACAGAGTTTTTATCATAGAAAAGAAATCAAGGATTTTCTGGCTTATCTGCGAGTAATAGTTAATACCAAGGATGAAGAAGGATTGAAACGGATCATTAATTATCCTGCGAGGGGCATTGGAAAAACAAGTGTTGAAAAGTTAGTAATCGCAGCAAACGAACTGAACATTTCAATGTTTGATGTGCTGGCAAGAGCCGGTGAATTTGGTTTTAAAGGTGGAACGCTCGAAGCCATGCAAAACTTTGTGACGATGATTCGTTATTTCCAAAGTATCATGGTAGAAAAAAACGCTTACGATCTTGCGATACAAGTTGGTAAGCATACTAATATAGTGAAAGATTTATTCAGCGATAAGACCACAGAAGGGTTGGCACGATATGAAAATATTCAGGAGATCTTAAACTCAATTAAGGAATGGACCGAAAGCCCGAGTAATGATGATGGTGAATTAGGTGATAAAAGTCTGGGATCATATTTACAGCAAATCAGTTTGGTAACTGATGCGGATGATAATAAGCAGGAAACAGATGTAGTAAAGCTTATGACAATACATGCTGCTAAAGGATTGGAATTTAGTTGTGTATTTGTGGGTGGTATTGAAGAAACGCTTTTCCCAAATGCTATGGCAATCAATACACGTGAGGAATTAGAAGAAGAACGTAGATTATTTTATGTAGCCATTACAAGGGCAAAGCAACACTTATGGTTGACGTATGCAAATACAAGATACCGATTTGGACAGCTTGTTCAAAATGAACCTAGTAGATTTCTTGACGAAATGCCCGAGGCTTATATTGATAAAACATACGCTGGAGGAGGGGCTCGAAATAGTGCGGGCACTCAATTTGGTAATGCTTATGAAAGGTTGCAGCGCGGATTTGGAAATTCAGCAGAAGCAACCGAGAAGAGATATGGTGCTCCACCCGCAAAAAAAACGGAGGCTTCAAAAACAAGGCCAGAGTATTTACCGATTGTTCCGCCATCATCAAAAATAGTAGAACATAAACCAACAAGTGATTTTATAGCAAGTGATACCAGTTCACTAGTAGCCGGACAAAAAGTAGAGCATCAGAAATTTGGATTTGGAATCGTATCAAAAATTGAAGGGTCGGCACATAATCCCATTGCGACTATCCAATTTGAATTGAATGGCGAGAAAAAGATTATGCTCAACTATGCAAAATTGTGCATCATCTTATAATTTAATTTCTATTAATTTTTTTGAGGCTTGATCTTTTTTTCGATAGAAGCTGGAGCAAATACACCGCCCTTCATTATCGGTACTAATGTTAGATTAGGTAAGAAAAGATAGGTTTCGGGTAATAAGAAATTGAAGGATGAATTGAGGTAAGGCTGGGTCCATTTATATTGCAACAATACTTCCATTTGCGGCCTTTCGGCTTGAACAAAAGGCTGCACAGATAAAGGATATTTATTCCAGCGGGAGCCCGCGGCCCAATAACAGCCATTGATATTATTTTCACTTAGGTATTTCAGAAAATTATCCATGAGTTTAAACCAACGAAGGTCATTATCGGGCACACCGTATTCGCCAATAATCCCACGTTTATTATGATCTTTTAACCAACGTACAAAAGGCATAATTCTTACTACGCCTGTATATTCGCTAGAACCGCTACTATCGTATGATTCTTTATATCTACCCGAATAATCCTTGTCAAAATAACAGTGGGCATCGTAGATGAGATTATCAAGGGGGTCAACTAAGTTTTTCAGTATATCACTATTCTGTCGCCATTTTTCTGCATTAGCATAAACATCTCCCGAAATAATAATACTATTTTTTTTATCAACTGCACGTATAGCCACAATAGTTTCCTGCGCAGTTGTGAACCAGTCATACTCACCCATATTATGTGGCTCACTCATGATCTGAAACCCATAAATATTTTTGATTTCTATTAATTCATTGGCCATTTTCACCCAAAAGTCCGAAAAATGTTTTCTTGTAACAATTGGGCAACCAACAATATATTCTGTAGTATCAATTATATATCGCCCAAAATTGTGCATACTTAGGATGACTTTAATATTTCTGGGCGCACAATAATTTAGCACCCTTTTGATCTCCTCTAAATTAGCCAGATCTAAATCCGCGCCAGGAGAATTTTGAAGCCGTTCCCATTTAAAAGGAATTGTGATGAGCTGGAATCCTTGTTGATAGAAATATTCAATATCGGATTCAGATGGATAAGCATAATCTTTGTTTAGGATACCGGGAATCGTTTTTTCTTCAAATTCAGCCCCACAAATATTAATACCAAAAGGCTTACCTGCCATTTGACCGGTAGATTTAAATATTGAAAAGACTAGAACTAATAGAATTAATAATAAACGCATAGTAATTACTTCAGGCTATAAACGCAAGAAACCGTTCAAATATTGATTGAATTGATAATATTCGTTGATGATAAACAACAAATGGGTTTTCGATATCCGAAAAATATGCAATAACGGTAGCTCGAAATAACTGAAAAGGGATATCCCTCTTTGCTTTTGATTAATTTTACCGCATGATATATTTTGGCTAGCTGAAATATTTAAATAATTCAATATGATTAAAACAGGTAATCCAGTAATTAGTATTTATACCGAAATGACTCCAAATCCGGAAACCATGAAGTTTGTAGCTAATAAACTATTATATCCCGGAAAAAGTATAGATTTTGCTGATGAATCAATGGCGGCGCCTTCTCCATTGGCGAAAGAATTATTCAGTTTCCCTTTTATTAAAAGTGTATTCATTGCCAGTAATTTCATCACCCTTACCAAAACTTCGGATACGGAAGACTGGCAGGATGTAATTCCGGCTATCAAAACTTTCATGAAGGACTACCTCGAAAATGGTGGGGTAGTGATTAATGATGATGAAGTTGCGAAAGTAAAACAAGAGTCGAGCAATATTGTTAGTGAGGATGATGATGATATTGTAAAAAGAGTGAAGGAGTTATTAGAGAATTATGTAAAGCCAGCAGTTGAAATGGATGGCGGAGCTATTCAATTCAAAAGTTATAATGATGGTATTGTAAACCTGATGTTGCAAGGAAGTTGCAGTGGTTGCCCTTCTTCAATGATTACTTTGAAAGCCGGTATTGAAGGAATGATGAAACGGATGATTCCAGAAGTAAAAGAGGTTGTGGCAGAGGCCGAATAAAAAAGTTTGTTTGAGTGTAATTAACGCCCCTGAATATTCGGGGGCGTTTTTATTTGTGTAGCTTCTATTGTAGTAATTTAGTTGAATATTTATATTTAAGTGCTCAAAAAAATTTTTTGCAGAGAAACAATTGGAGCAACATAAATGATGGCGTATGAAGAAAGAATTCATGTGTGTTTTCGAAAATCACTGGGATGCAGTAATCGCATCACTTGTTGCATGTTTTGCAATTTATAAATTAACCTATGTAGGTGGGATAGGAATTTCTCCTGATTCTGTAGAATATATCTACTCTGCGATTAATCTAAAACAAAAATTGGCATTGGTAGATTTTAACAATGCGCCCATGGTTGATTTCCCAGCGGGCTATCCTATTTTTTTAGCAATCAGTTATTTTATTACTGGTATTCTTCCTGATCATTTAGCTCCATTACTGAATAGTTTTTTATATGTTGGAGTTATTATGATGAGTAGTTTTATTATGCAATTATTTAGTAATTCTTCCAGAATATATAGAATAGCAATTTTAACAGTATTGGCTTGTAGCCCTTGCTTATGGGAAGTGTATAGCATGATGTGGTCTGAGACGCTTTTTCTTTTTATACTTTTTCTTTTTATACTTACTTGGAAAAAATATACGACTGAAAAAACAAATGGTTCATTGATCTTATTTGCTTTTATTGCTGCACTCTCTATTCTAACTAGGTTTGCAGGAATAACAGTGATTGTTACAGGGGTTGCTTTAATTATATTTGATGGAACTTTAACGAGAATTAGAAAAATAAAACACTCACTATTATTTTTAACGATTGGTCTTTCGTTTTTTGTCATAAATCTTTTTAGAAATCATCAGGTAAGCGGAACTCCAACGGGAGTCAGAGAACAAGCCTTCAAGACGCTTAGAGATAATTTGTTGCAAATCGGTAATGTATTAGGTAGCTGGTTCCCATTTATTGGACAACATAAATTTGTTGGTGCAATCGTTCTGCTGATACTGATTCTATGTGGTTTATTTACAATCGGGTATCGGCTGATACAACAACAATTTTATCAAAAAATCGAAACAGTAATATTTGGATATTTTTTAGTGTATGCAGTTTTTATCTTATCAGTATCCAGTATTTCTCGATTTGAGGACTTAAGTGGCAGATTATTATCACCAATGTATATTCCCATGTTATGGCTCGGAACAAGTTGGGTGCCCGTATATATTCAACGTCAATCAAAAAAGTATCGAATAATATTGGCGGGGCTGTCTTTTTTATTCTTCCTTTTTTTTATAGGTAATCAATACAAACAAAATGCATCAAACTGGGAAGGGATTGCAGCAGCGGGTATTCCGGGTTATTCTGAACTTCAGTGGAAGAATTCGCCCACAATACAATATATCGTAGCAAATAAGGAAAAGTTTGAATCTCCAATTTTTTCAGACGCAGCCGGTGCCATTTATTATTTAACTGGAGTACGCTCTCTGATATTGCCGCACAAGGAAATAGAAAACGAAAAAAAACAATTTCTAAATCATTCAAAAAGCATCGTAATATGGTTTAATGATGGAGAAAATACAGATTTGATTGATATGAATTATATAAAAGCAAATAAGAAACTAGTAACAATTAATACTTTTGAGGATGGCTCTATTTATTTTTTGCAGGACTCTTTATTTATAAGGCCTATTTTAAAATAAAATGGAAGATGTGAAAATGGTTTTCATCCCCTTTAATTGCATAAATATTGGGAGTTGGTTTATTTTTTAATAAGTAATTTGTACAAATTTATTTATGACGTTCGCACAATTCTTTGAACAGCTAATTACCGGATTAAAGCAAACAGGTTTTCTGGAGTTCATTGCAGTATTTGCTGGAGTTGCAAGTGTTTGGCTTAGCACAAAAGAAAATATTTTCTTGTTCCCAGTAGGACTTCTCAATACGATCATTTATATATATATCAGCATCAAAGGGCATTTGTTGGGAGAGGCCAGTGTAAATTTTTATTATACAGTAATGAGTGTTTATGGTTGGGGTTTATGGGCCAAAAAAGAC
>JAYUFN010000444.1:0-2914 GCA_043738705.1 Bacteroidota bacterium | reverse complement strand
TGATCACAGCGTTTATGATAGTTGGCAAAGCATTGTTGAAAGGTTAATCTCGCAGGATGGAAAATATATTTCTTTTGTTGTTAATCCACAAGAGGGTGATGGTAGTTTAATGTTACAATCTATTGATGGAATTTATAATAAAAAAATCCCCAGAGGATATGGGGCTGAGTTTAGTCAAGATAGCCGCTTTTTGATTTTTAAAATTAAACCAAGCTTCAAGGAAATCAGAGAGGCTAAAATAAAAAAGAAAAAGCTAGAAGATATGCCAAAAGACAGTTTGGCATATCTAGAACTAGGAAAAGATGCGCTCATTAAAATTCCCCAAATAAAAAGTTTTAAACTGCCTGAAGAAACGGGTAATTGGCTGGCTTATTTATCCGAGAAAGTAATACTCGATAATTCTAAACAAAAAACAGAAATGGATTCTGCTACTAAAATCAGCAGCATGATGAACTATTCTGATAGTTTAATAAAAGTAGCTGACAGTATTCGTTTAAAAGTAGCAGACGCAAAATTAAAGGGTATTGGAATACTGAAGTTGCAAAAGAATGAAACAAAACCGTTGACTACTAAATCTACCGAAGATCTTGTTGAAGAAGGAACTGATCTTGTTTTACGCAATCTAAATACTGGTGAGCAAAGCACTATCAAATTGGTATCAGAATATTTTTTTAATAAAAAAGGAAACATTTTTTTATATGAAACGAGTAAAAAAAATGGGGATAGTTTGGTAAAGCCAACGATTGTGAAAATAGATCTTGTAAAAAATATTAGCAAACAGATTTTTAAAAATTTCAACGATTCAAAAGGATACAAGTTAGATGAGCAAGGTACTCAAGTTGCATTTGTAGCAGAGAGAGACAGTAGTGCCAAAGCGCTTCAGAAATTTTATAAACTATACTATTATAAGGATGGAATGGATAGTGCTCAATTGATTGTAAATCGAAATACAAAAGGGGTAGCTATTAATTATACAGTTAGTGATAATCCCAATATTATTTTTAGTAAAACGGGTACTCAATTATTTTTTGGAACCTCTGCCATCCTACCAGTCAAAGATACTACACTGCCCGATTTTGAAAGGGTGTCGCTAGATGTTTGGCATTATAACGATGATTATTTACAACCTATGCAGCTAAAAAATCTAGAAAATGATTTAAAGAAAAGTTATACTGCCAGATACGATTTTGAAAAGAAAGAAATTGTTCAATTATCTAATGCTGTTTACCGAAATTTTTATCTCACAAATGAAGGAGATGGGGCCTATGCCTATGCCGTTGCTGATTTAGGTAAGAGAATTGAAATACAATGGCAAGGCTATACTTTGAATGATCTGTATGTGATTAATACCTTTGACGGGAAAGCAAGTCTAATTCAAAAAGATTTTAAAGGCAATGTGAGCGTGTCTTACACAGGTAAGTATCTAGTTCAATACGACGAGAAGAAGCGAAGCTATACTGCTTATAATGCCGAAACAAAACAGACTAAGTTTATTGCTAATGATATTAAGCATCCGCTTTATGATGTTGAGAACGATGTGCCAGATGATCCCAATGCATACGGAGTTGTAGGTTGGACAGAAAAAGATTCTTCCATTTTAGTGTATGATGAATATGATATTTGGCAGGTAGACCCTCAAGGAATAAAGCCATCAATATGCGTTACAGCTGGGCAGGGCCGAAAAAATAAGATCAGCTATCGAAATGTAGTATTGGATAAGGAGGAAAAGTTTTTCAAACAAGGGCAGCAATTATTATTGTCGGCATATAACAATAGCGACAAGGGTAGTGGTTTGCAATGGCATATTCTTGGAAATGGGTTTGTAACAGCTGCAACTTTTCCTGCAAAAATATCTGCGGTTATCAAAGCAAAAAAAGCCGAGGTATTTAGTTATGCTTCTGAAGATTATCAGCATACAGCAGATATCAGGGTATCAAAAATTTCACCAAATAATTTTACAAATTCAAAAACATTACCTGGGTTAATTTTATTTCAACCCAACGAGCAACAAAAGAATTTTAATTGGGGTACTGCAGAACTCTTCAAATGGAAAGCATATACTGGGAAGGAAACGGAGGGAATTATTTATAAGCCTGAAGATTTTGATTCAAAGAAAAAATATCCCATGATCGTTTATTTTTATGAGCGAAATAATAATACCCTTTATAATTACAATGCACCATCTCCAACACCTTCTCGCTTAAATATCCCCTTTTTTGTGAGCCGTGGATATATCGTATTTGTGCCAGATATCTGGTACAGAACAGGCTATCCTGGTCAAAGCGCTTATGATTATATATTGAGTGGTACAAGAGCTGTTGCAAAACAAGGATATGTGGACAGTACAAAAATTGGGTTGCAGGGGCAAAGCTGGGGTGGTTATCAAATAGTATATCTGATTACAAAAACCAAATTGTATGCTGCCGCATGGGCGGGAGCTCCTGTTGCGAATATGACAAGTGCGTACGGCGGTATTCGATGGGGGACTGGCTTGAATCGTCAGTTTCAATATGAAAAAACACAGAGCCGTATTGGAGCTACACTATGGGAAAAACCAAATTTATATCTTGAAAATTCTGCGCTCTTCGCTTTACCAAAAGTAACAACACCACTTGTGATCATGGCCAACGACGCAGATGATGCAGTGCCCTGGTATCAGGGTATAGAAATGTTTACGGGTATGCGCAGATTGGGTAAGAAAGTTTGGATGCTCAATTATAATAACGAAGCACATAATTTGGTGGAACGCAGAAATAGGAAAGACATTCAAATTCGCGAACAACAATTCTTTGATTATTTATTGAAAGGTGAGAAGCCTGCCAAATGGATCAGCGAAGGAGTTCCTGCAATATTGAAAGGAAGGGATTGGGGGCTTGATGTGAAGAGTGAAGAGTGAAGAGTGAAGAGTGAAGAG
>JAYUFN010000443.1:0-2929 GCA_043738705.1 Bacteroidota bacterium | reverse complement strand
TGTAGTGGGGTTTGTAGGTCTGAGCTGGGTGGGTGATAGTTATGATCTGATTCAGGTTGCAAACTTAAAAAAAATTCGTTTGGCATTGGTAGAATGTGTACGATGCGAGGAGAAAGGGTTGTTTGCAAAACCTTCTCAGGCAACAATCTCATACGCACAGTATCCACTGCCAAGACCATTATATTATATTTTAAAAGAAAATTCAGCAGGTTTGGGAACAGGTTTCATGAATTTTATGAGTCTCGAAAGGGGGCAACTAATTTTTAAAAGGGCCCTTTTGGTGCCTGCTAAAATGAATTTTAAAGTAAGGTCAGGAAAAATTAAAAACGCAGATTAACACAACAATTATAAAAATCGACAAATGAAGAAGATCCTTTCGCTGATGTTAACAGCACTGTTTTTGGTACAGTGCGCGATGGCACAATCTGTTGCCGAGGGCATCAAATTGTTACAGAATGTGTATAAAAATAACAGTGCAAAGGCGGTGTTACAAAAAGCCTATGATGCTAATCCAAAAGATCCCCAGGCCATCTATTGGCTAGGAATGGCTGATGTAGCAAAGAACAGAGAAGTTTTATCGAAAGACGGGGTGGCTGCTGCCAGGGCTTTGTATCAAAAAGCATTGCAAGATGGAGTGAATGATCCATTAATTTGGGTAGGGCAGGGTACTTTGGATATTCTTGAAAGCAACAATATTAATGCTGCCAAGCAAAAATTTGAGCAGGCAATTACTGCAACCACTGAAACCAAAGGAAAAAATAAAGGTAAGCCAAGTGCTACTATTCTAAATGCGATTGGATTTGCAAACTCTTTAGGGGGAACTACCATTGGCGATCCTTTATACGGGATCGAAAAATTAAAACAAGCAGCTACCATCGATCTAAATAATCCAGATATCTATTACAACATGGGTGTTTGTTATTTGAAGACTGGTGGAGAAAACGGAGGGGAGGCTGTGAAAGCTTTCCAGGAAGCAAACTTGCGCGATACAAAAAGTGCAAGAGCCATGTGGCGTATTGGTAAAATCTACCAAAGTCAAAACAATAAAGAATCTTTAGAACTTTTCTATAATGGAGCTATTCAAGCAGAGCCTTCATTCCCTGCTAGTTATCTGGAACTATTTAATTATTATGCAAATAGAGATATTGTAAAAGCAAAAGGATATTTGGATGACTTTCTGAAATATGCAGATAAGGATCCTCTGAACGACTTTTTCTACGCTGAATACCTTTTCCGTTTTGGTAAATACAGCGAATCTTTGGCAAAAGCTAAAGAGATCGAGGCTTCAGCAGGCGGACTGGCAGCTGTGCCTCGCTTGAGCTTATTATATGCTTATAACTATGATCGTTTGGGCGACTCAGTAGCTGCAAAAGATAATGTGGTAAAGTTCTTTAATGCAAAATTGGATATCCAGCCATCAGACTATGATTTGGCTGTAAAATTATTGTCTAAGTTCCCCGGTAATGAATCTCAGGCTGTTGGATACTTAGAACAAGCTATTAGCAGTGATACCTCTAAAATAGAGAAGTTGAATTATATGAATCAGGCTGCTGATATCTACGGTAAGTCTAAGATGTTTAAAGATCAGTTGGTTTGGATGAAAAAGCTGATAGAACTAAAAGGCTCAATGGGTGAAGGCGACTATTATCGTGTTACTGCTGCTGCGGTAAATGCAAAAGATATTTTACAAGCAATTGATTTGGCTAAAAAATATATGATTGCTTATCCTGACAAGCCCCAGCCGTATGTCTTTTTCAAAAAAGCAGCGATTGCTTCCGACCCAGACACAACTAGTGGTTCAGGCGTTGAATACCTCCAATATCTGGATTCCGTTTATACCGTAGTGAACAAAGAGAAATTTAAAAAAGAAATTTTCTTAAATGAATATTATAGTATTCTATACTTCATTAGTAAAACTAACAACCTAAAGAAAAGCCCAGATTTTAAAGTAAAAAGTGACGGTACAAAAACGGCACCCGTTGAACAGTTCTTAGACTTTTGCCAAAAAGGACTTGAAGTTACAGATAGTATGTTACAAAAATATCCTGATCCTACTGATGATAATAACAAATTTGCTGCAGGTGTAAAGGTGGAACTTCAAAAAAATATAGATTATTATAGTAAACCTCAAAGTAGAAAATAATGAGTTTAGACTTAAATAGTAATATTGCTGTCTTATTTTAAGGAATATAAAAGAAATTACTCCCCTATTTTGGGGAGTTTTTCTTTTATATGTCATACAGGCTTATTTTTGCAGCACTTTAAACGCTACTCATGAGTTGGATTTCTTTTTTAATGGATGTGAACGAGTCAAATTCTGCAGCAAATTATATCCCAATCGGGTTACAACTGATCTTCGCAGCTGGCTTTGTTGCTTTCATGATTGGACTCTCTGCAATGGTTGGCCCAAAACGTAAAACAGCCGATAAATTAGAAAATTTTACAAGTGGAATCGAAACTCATGGAAATGCTCGACAGCCCATGGCTATCAAATATTTTCTGGTAGCAATCCTCTTTGTATTGTTCGATGTGGAAGTCATTTTCTTTTATCCATATGCGGTAAACTTCAGAGAACTTGGATGGGAAGGCTTTAAAGCATTACTCATGTTTGTTGGGTTTTTTCTTGTTGGATTTGTATACATTCTCAAGAAAGGTGCATTGAAATGGGAGGACTAGCAAACAGCATACAGCAAGACTTCGAAATGAACATAAGTTGCGCTATCGTGTTATAACGAGGATGTTCTTTTGATTTTTTAATTTTTAATTTAGATTTATTTATGTCACGCCCAGTACGATTTAATATTCATCCCACTGAAGCAAAAATTTCGAATGCTATTTCTGTAGCTGAAGCCCCTGAAGGTTATGCTGGTGAAGGGTTCTTCTCAGCACGCTTAAGTGATGTGGTTGGATTAGCCAGAAAAAACTCTTT
>JAYUFN010000442.1:0-8120 GCA_043738705.1 Bacteroidota bacterium | reverse complement strand
GAGTTGTATTTATGGTATGGGTAATCCAACAGAATATGAAAATGGAATTATTCGGATCCAAAAAGGACAAGTCATTTCTCGGCAAGGATTTTTACACGCGCTTGTAAACTCTTTATACAATCGTTCACAAGGAGAATTTGGAAGAGGAACTTTTCGTGTGAAGGGAGATACGGTAGACATTAATTTACCTTATGTAGATTTTGGTTATCGCATCACATTTTTTGGAGATGAAATAGAAGAGATAGAAAGCATAGAAACAGCTACCAGCAAGCGTATTGGGCTAATGGATTCCGCTGCGATATTCCCCGCTACACTTTATTTAGCACCTAAAGAAATGATCCTACAAGTGATGCACGAGATTCAGGATGAGATGATGGCGCAGGTTGAATATTTTAAAAGTACGGGTAAATTTATTGAAGCACAAAGGCTAAAAGAAAGAGTTGAATACGATATTGAAATGATACGGGAGCTGGGATATTGCAATGGTATTGAAAACTATTCTAGATTTTTTGATCGCAGAAAACCCGGCACCAGACCCTTCTGTTTATTAGACTATTTTCCTAAAGATTTTTTATTGGTAATTGACGAAAGTCATCAGACCATTCCACAAGTTGCCGGAATGTACGGCGGCGACCGCACTAGAAAAATAGTGTTGGTAGAATATGGATTTCGCTTGCCTAGCGCAATGGATAACCGCCCACTAAACTTTCATGAGTTTGAAGCGCTGACAGGTCAAACTGTTTTTGTGAGTGCTACTCCTGGAGATTACGAATTAGAGAAGACAGAAGGAGTAGTGGTAGAGCAAATCGTTCGGCCAACAGGATTATTAGATCCTCCCATACAAATCAGACCTAGTGTGAATCAGATTGATGATCTCCTGGAAGAAATTGATAAGACTGTTAAGAAGGGAGATCGTGTGTTAGTAACAACACTAACAAAACGGATGGCGGAAGAAATGGATAAATACCTTGGCCGCATCAATATCAAATCTAAGTATATACACAGTGATGTAGATACTTTAGAACGTGTAGAAATTCTGAGACAATTGAGATTGGGCGAAATTGATGTGTTAGTGGGAGTAAATTTATTAAGAGAAGGTCTAGACTTGCCGGAGGTTTCTTTAGTAGCAATTTTGGATGCGGACAAAGAAGGGTTTCTGCGTAATGAAAAATCGTTGACACAAACTGCAGGCCGTGCGGCACGTAATGTGGATGGATTTGTGATCTTTTATGCTGATAAGATGACAGAAAGTATGCAACGTACTATTGATGAAACAAGCAGGAGAAGAGAAAAACAAGTAGCTCATAATATTGAACACGGTATTACACCAACGTCAATTATAAAAAGTAGGGAGCAGGTATTTGCGCAAGGTTCTGTCCTAGATATTAAAGGGTATGATCCTTCTAACCCATATGCATTACAAAAAGATGCACATATTGTAGAAAATAAAGCAGCAGAGGAACAAGAAATTTATAAGACCATCCCTCAAATAGAAAAGGCGATTAGTAAGACCAAAAAAGAAATGGAAAAAGCTGCAAGAGATCTTGATTTTATTGAAGCTGCTAGGTTAAGAGATGATATGTTTAAATTACAGAAAGAATTAGAAGGGATGAAATAAATAAAATATCGTTTAGTTGATATCATATTCTGTTGAGCAATGAAATACCTTTTTCCTTTCCTGTTTTTCTTAATGAGCTTTTCTAAATTGCTTGGGCAGAATATTGTGTTGAATGGAGATCTAGAAGATATAAATATTTGTGACGAGCACGTAGCGCGTTGTAGTCCTGCGGGTTGGTTTTATTTTAAATATGATCCACAGGGTTTTGCGAATCCGGGATTTCGTTACAAAACCATTTCAGCAAGTGGCAACTGCCATTTTATTTTGCTTGCTGCAGATACAACAACTAACGCAAGAGATTACTGGCAAACAAAATTATTGTGCTCGTTAGAGACAGGAAAAAAATATACTGTTTCGTTGAAAATATCTGCCACTTGGGCTAATCCAAACTTGAATGATATTAGTATTTGGCTCACAGATCAATTTATATATGCTACTAAAGACACGCTTTTTCACCCGGATAACGCAATCAATTTTTTAGATGCAAAAGTAAAATCCATTAAAAATGGATGGTTTTTAATTACAAAAGAAATTACTGCAACAAATAATACATCCATACTGGTAATTGGAAATTTTACTAACAGAACTAATCAGGAAATTTTACTGCAAAGGAATTTGCAAAAAAAACCTGTCTATATTTTTGTAGATGACATTTCAATTAACTGTGATAAAAATAGTCCCTGTGTTTTGAACCCTAATTTAAAAGACTCTTTGTACGCATTGAAGAAAAGGCACTCAAGATATCCTCCGTTCACAAATCCTTTTCCTGTTCGCAAAGATTCGGTGATAGTAAAAGAAGTTCCTGCCAAAACACCAATCATTAAAGTAGATACAATCAGTATTAGTAGCATACAATTTGCTCTTGATGATTATAGGATCACCGATAAATCAGTGCTTCGTATGCTTCGTCCATTAAGACAAAAAATATATACAATTGAAAAAATGGAAGTGATTGGTTTTACAGATGATCTTGGTTCGGAAGAATATAATTTAGAACTTTCTAAAAACAGGGCAGCATCTGTTATTAAGATGCTAGCAAATGATGTAGGAATCGATCCAAAAATAATTTACGTAAGAGGCGAAGGAATCTCTCGAAGATTCGATAAGAAAGAATTAAATAGAAGGGTGGATATTTATATTTATTGGAAATAATAAATACCCACCCGATTGCTTATTTTAAAACATCAATTTTTGTTTTAACTGTGTTCCATTTACTAATTAGTTCTTTTAGTTGATTACTAATTTGTTTCACTCCGTTTACTGTTTGAGTTGTAGGTGTCATCTCAGTTTCATGAAGTATTCCGGAAAGACCTGCAAATGCAGACGCTACTCCTACTGGTGTTGGAGCTGATTGTGCAACAGCGCCTCTTCTATTTTTTGATCCACCTTCAAATACACTCAGCGCCTGTTCTAAAGATTTGATTGTTTCAGCAGCTGCAACTTTGCCACTTAATTTTTTTCTAGCAACAGCAACTTCTGAAGCAATTGCTTTTGATTTGATTCGGCCTTCATAACAGGTTAATGAAAGTGCATGCTGTTTTTGTAAATCAGCCATACTACTTTTTACGCGCGGATCCATTTTTACAGTAAGTGGTTGGCTAGTTGTTTCACCATTCACGGTTAGCTTAACTGTATAATTTCCAGGCATTACCCATGGAGAAGTTGGCGATGGAGCAGTGTTCTCATATATTGCAGTCATTGGATAAGAAGCAGGCTCTTCTAGTGGTGTATAATGCAAATCCCAAAGAAAACGGTGTGATCCAGCTTCAGCAGACAATATTTGTTGTGGCCGAATCCAGTATAAAGGAATATTTACTTCTGGAATCTCATATGGTTTATCATTACTACTGAATTTTCTAACTGATTTTCCTGTAGCATCAATAATTTCAAGTCTAACTTCAGTAGCTGTTTTTTCAGAAAGATAATAATCGATCACTGCCCCATCGGGAGGGTTTTGTCCGCCCGGTTCTTCCTGAGGAAACGGGGTATCGGTATTCATATTCCAACGAATTCGAAGTGCAGCTTGCGGTTTATATAGGATCGTTTTTTCGGCAGCTAGCTTAGTGCTCAGCTGACGAAGAGCTGTGATATCATCCAAAATCCAGAAACTTCTTCCGTGTGTTCCAATCACCAAGTCATCATCTTTAATTACCAAATCGCGGATAGAAGTTGGTGGCATATTTAATTTGAGTGATTGCCAATTTTCTCCGTCATCAAAAGAAACATATACAGCATTTTCAGAGCCAGCGAATAATAATCCTTTACGATTTGGGTCTTCACGAACCACATTGATGGGTTCGTTGGATGGTAAACCTTTTGTTATCAGCTTCCACGTTTTTCCGCCATCGGTTGTTTTATAAGCATAAGGATGTAAATCGTCGCATCGGATTCGATTCACTGCGGCATAAACGGTATTAGCATCAAAATGACTCGCCTCCATCAACGAAATCTTGCTCCAAGATGTGATGGCATCCGGCGTAACATTCTTCCAGGTTTTTCCGCCATCGCGTGTAACTTGAATATATCCATCATCGGTTCCAGCCCAAATAGTATTAATGTCTTTAAAGGATGGCGCAACTGTATATACCACACCGCGCCGAGACATTTTTTTTAATTCATCAGTGCTGTAGATGCCTACGCTTGCAGGAATATCCCAACTTTCGCGTGTTAGATCCGGACTAATGATATCCCAATTAATTCCACCATCCTTAGTTTTGAAAATTACATTTCCCGCGAAGTATAAAGTTTTGGGATCGATTGGTGAAAACAAAACGGGCGCGGTTCTAATAAAACGATACTTGCCACTTCTCACCGCCTCGGGCGCAATATTCTGAACTTGTCCGGTAAGTTTGTTATACTTAGTAATTTTTCCACCATAGATGATATTGGGATTGAGCGGATCTGCAGCTATATACCCATATTCTTCCACACCTACCGGATGCCATTCACGTAGAGCAATCTGTCCGTCATTGCCTCTCGAAGAAATTCCAACCGAGCCACTCTCCTGTTGTGCGCCATAAACATTATATGGAAACGCATTGTCGGTGCTTACGTGATAGAATTGAGCAGTAGGTTGGTTATACCAGCTTGAAAATGTTTCACCACCATTTACTGTTACAATTCCGCCTTGATCTAAAGCGATGAGCATAATTTTTGGATTATTCGGATTGATCCAGATACGATGATAATCGTCTCCACCCGGAGCTCCGCGGATTCCAGTCCAAGTTTTTGCACCATCTAAAGATTTCCAAACAACCACGTTTGCGCTATATACAATATCGGCATTATTTGGATCAGCTTTAATCTCTGCAAAATCACTTCCTCGTCCCCAGAATCGTCCATCAGCATTTCCCATATTCCAGCTTTCACCCGCATCATCGCTTCTATAGACGCCGCCAAATTTTCCGGCATCTACCGTAGCATACAAACGATTGCTATTGCTTGGGGCGATACAAAATCCAATTCTTCCCAATCCCTGTTCGGTTGTAGGCAAACCCTTTGTGAGTTTTTTCCAAGTAGTTCCTCCATCTGTAGATTTGAAGAGTCCGCTTTCAACACCGTTCCATGCTCCATTTTCCCAAGGCCCTTGACGACCAGCCCACATATCAGCATAAAGAATGTTGGGATTATTGGGATCAAAGTTTACCTGAATGGCACCTGTATTTTCATCTTTGTACAAAACGCGCTCCCAGTTCTTACCTCCATCCAAACTTCTATATACACCACGTTCGGTATTAGGTCCGTATGGATGACCAAGCACTGCCACAAAAACACGGTTTTCATTTTTTGGATCGATGATGATATCGCCAATTTGTTGACCATCTTTTAGGCCCATATTGGTCCAAGTTTTACCAGCATCGGCTGATTTGTAAACACCATCACCAATGGAAAGGTCGGGGCGTTGTATACCTTCACCACATCCTACAAATACTATATTAGGATTTGATTCGGAAACTGCGATATCGCCAACAGAGCCAGTAGACATCTGATCGAAAATGGGTTTCCAAACGCGACCATAATCATCACTTTTCCAAACACCTCCATTGTTTACACCTATATAAAAAATGTTCGGCTGACTGGGAACGCCTACAGCACCAACGGTTCTACCGCCTCTGTGAGGGCCGATCATACGATACTGCATTGCGTTAAAATAACTGCTCGAAAAGGGTTGGGCATTTATTTGGGTAACGGCAATGATGGTAATTGCCAGTAAGAAGAACAGTCGAGAAAGTTTTTTTTTGAAATGCATATTCAGAGTTTAGCAATGTGATTGATATCCCAATATACAAAAGTGCCATAATATTATGGCACTAAAGGGTTTCAACGGCAGTCAAGAATTATGAGTGCTTAAAAATAAAGTAGATTAATCTTTATCCACTTCATGTTTGCTATAAGTTTCCACCAGTTTTTTCTGGATATCAAAAGCTACTGGAGCATAAGAATCGAATTGCATAATAAACCTTGCACGACCCTTTGTAAGGCTTCTCAGAGAAGATGAATATTGATGCATTTGCGCAAGAGGAACTTTTGCAGTAATTTTTTGAAAATGACCTTCAGCTTCCATGCCTTCTACTACGGCCAGTCTTGTTTGCAGATCACCCATCACGGAGCCAACTTGATCATCGGGGCAATAAATAATTACTTGATTAATTGGTTCTAATAACTGAGGGTCAGCCTCTTTGAAAGCCAATCTGAAAGCCTGTAAGCCAGCAATTTTAAAGGAGATATCGTTGCTGTCAACTGGGTGCATCTTACCGTCGTAAACGCTTACCCGAACATCCCGAACATAAGATCCGGTGATCGGACCATTCTGCATTTTCTCCATCACACCTTTAAGAATTGAAGGAAGAAAACGGGTATCAATTGCTCCGCCAACAATACAATTTAAAAATACGAGTTTGCCACCCCAGTCTAAATTAATTTCATCTCTTCCCCTGATATGTAATCCAGGAGGATCAGGTATTCCATCATACCAAGGTTCAACGCGCATAAATACTTCTCCAAATTGCCCGGAACCACCACTTTGTTTTTTATGTCGATAAGTTGATTCGGCAACTTTGCGAATAGTTTCGCGGTAAGGTATTTTGGGCTTATCGATAGTGATATCCAGCTTATGTATATGTGCAATCTTCCATTGAATTACTTGTAAGTGTAACTCACCCTGACAATGCAATAAGATCTGTTTCAATTCTGCCGATACTTCAAAACGAACGGTAGCATCCTCACCAATTAATGTGTGCAAGGCTTGCGAAAGTTTTTCTTCTTCACCTTTATTTACAACTGCAATAGCTACAGTAACATTAGGTTTTGGAAATACGATGGGTTCTAATTCTATTCTACCGCCTTTTTCGTGTAATGTATTGTTGACATGCGTAGAACGGAGTTTTAAAGTAGCACCGATGTCTCCTGCAACAAGTTCTTGCACTGGAATTCTATTGCGTCCTTCCAATAATAAAAGCTGGTGAAGTTGTTCTGTTGTTCCAGTATTTTCATTAATAAGTTCGCATCCTGCTTTGATTGTACCGCTATATACTTTAAACAAACTTAGTTCGCCGATATGGGGTTCAATAATTGTTTTAAAAATAAAAATGCAAGCCGGACCTTTTGGATCGCAGGGTAATAGCTTTCCTGCTTTTGTTTTTTGTGGGGGCATTTCATTTGCAGAGGGACAAACATTATCAATGAATCCCATGATTCTGCCGCTGCCCATATTTTTTTCGGCTGAAGCACAAAATAAAGGGAATATATCATGACTGATCATCGATTTATGAAGGCCAACCTTCATGTCGGTTTCATCCAATTCACCCAGTTCAAAATATTTTTCCATCAGCCCTTCATCATTTGATGCAATAATTTCTACGAGTTCTTTATGTAACAGGTCTGCTTTAACTTTTAGATGATCTGGGATTGGTAATTTTACAGGCTTTCCACCATCTGGGCCATACTGATACATTACCATATTCAAGACGTCAACGATACTGTTAAAACCGCTACCGGTCTGTACAGGAAATTGAACAGCTACTACATTTGCCCCGAAATGTGATTTCGCTTCTTTCAAAGTTTTATCAAAATCAGCTCCTTCTTTATCCAGTTGGTTTACTACAAAAAGTATGGGTGTTTTAAATTTATCGGTATACTCCCAAATAATATCTGTTCCTACTTCAACGCCCACAGAGCCGTTAAGAATCATAATACCAGTATCTGCTACACGTAAGGCGCTAATCAATTCCCCTGCAAAATCATCATAGCCAGGAGTGTCGATGATATTGATTTTATAGTCGTGCCAAACGGTATGCATTAGAGACGCAAAAACAGAACTCTCGCGTTCTGTTTCTAATTCATGATAATCACTCACCGTATTTTTTGAAAGCACTGAGCCGCGACGTTTGATGAGTCCGGCTTCGAATAACATGCTTTCGGCCAAGGTTGTTTTACCGCTGCCGGGGTGTCCCAGCAGCGCGATATTTTTTACGTGGTTTGAATCGTAAGTAGCCATGATAAA
>JAYUFN010000441.1:0-2938 GCA_043738705.1 Bacteroidota bacterium | reverse complement strand
CAACCATTGGAAGGCCCTGTTGCTTTCTATGAAGCACATTTATGTAGTGAGGATGGATGGAATATCATTGGAGCAAATTTCCCTGGCGCTCCTTCCATCTTACATGGTTGCAATGAATATTTAGGATGGGCACACACAGTTAATGCGCCTGATAAATTAGATGTATACCAATTAGAAATGAATCCTTCGAATAAACTGCAATACAAATTGGATGGCAAATGGGAAACACTAGAAGAAAGAACTGCTAAACTAAAAGTAAAAGTTTCTGGTATTGTGCTGCCTATTAGTAAGAAGACTTATTGGAGTAAATACGGACCCACCGTCATTACAGCACGCGGAACATTTTCTATTCGCATGCCCGCACAAATGGATATCCGCGGATTAGAACAGTGGTATCGATTTAATAAAGCCAAAAACTTTACAGAATTTAAATCTGCATTGAATATGCTTGCCATTCCCGGATATAATATTGTTTATGCGGATAGATACGATACCATTTATTATTTGAGCAACGGTCGTATTCCAATCAGAGATCCAAAATATAATTGGAAAACTACTTTGCCAGGAAATACCAGTGCAACCTTATGGACCGCATTGCATCCCCTAACAGATTTACCACAAGTTTTACAACCTCAATCAGGTTTCGTTTACAATACCAACCACTCTCCTTTTCATGCCACAGAAGGGCCCGACAATGCTGTTGTGAAAGACCCAACCATGGGTTATGAAACATTAGAAAACAATCGAAGCATGCGTTTTGCAGAGCTCATTGCAAAACATAATAAATTAAGTTTTGAAGACTTTAAGAAAATAAAATTTGATCGGCAGTACCCCACCAAATTTGCATTTCCTTTTAATATCGATAGTATCTTTTTATTGAATGCTACAGAGCATCCAGAAATTGCTGACCTCATTACGCAATTAAATCAATGGGACAAAAATGCGGCTGCAGAAAGTATTGGTGCTGGAACATTTTTGATGGTCTATGATTCATTAAGAAGTAAACGCAATCAATTTATTCAAACCAAAATGTTATACCAAAATAAAGCAGTAGCAGTATTAACAGAAATTAAAGCAGATATGCTTAAAAATTTCGGAAGAACCAATCTACAATTGGGCGATATCCAAAAATTAGTAAGAGGTAATAAAGTAATTCCACAACCAGGCTTACCTGATGTATTAGCCCCCATGTATTCTATCCCCTATAAAAATGGAATGGTAAAAGGTAATCAAGGCGATGCTTATGTAGAATTGGTAAGGTTTACGAAAGACGGACCAACCATTGAAACCATCAATACCTATGGAGCTTCTTCTAAAAAAGATTCCCCCCATTATACCGATCAGATGGAAATGTACACGCATCAGCAAACGAAGAAAATGACCTTGAATAAGAAGGAAGTTTATGCGAATGCTGAGAAGATCTATCATCCGAATTAAGTCAAAAGTCTTTTAAATGATACGTTATTTGCTCCGTCTCAATTATGAAACCGTCGTGTCCATAAGCAGAATCAATTTCAACTAGTTTTGCATTGGGCATATGATCTGCAGTGAAACGCTGCTCATCTAGTGGACATAAAATATCACTTCTAATTCCAATGATCAATGTAGGCTGATGTATTGATTCCAACACCTTAATCAAATCTCCGCCACGGCCACGACCTAAGTGGTGACTATCCATTGCCTTCGTTAATAACCAATAACTATAAGCATTAAATCGGTTCACCAATTTATCGCCCTGATAATTTAAGTAGGAGGATGCTTTAAAATTATCGATCTTTTCTGGATCAGGATCTGTTTGCTTTTCTTGGAAAGTGCTGTAATTGCGATAAGTCAACATGCCAATAGCACGCGCAGCTTTCAATCCCTTCCCGCCTGCTTTTTCATTTCTATCCTGCCATGTTCCATCTGCTTCTATTGCTAACCTTTGTGCAGTATGAACCGCAACTCCCCAAGCACTTTCTGAGGGAGATGTAGCAATTAAAAATAATTTTTCGATCACATTTTTTTCCATCATACACCATTCCAATGCTTGATAGCCGCCCATACTTCCGCCCATCATCAAGTGTATTTTTTCAATCCCCAAATGTTTGCGCAACAAAATATTTGCCTCTACCATATCGCGTATGGTTACAGAAGGGAAGCTCGAAAAATAGGGCTCGCCCGTGGTTGGATTAATGCTTAATGGACCAGTAGATCCATAACATGAGCCCAAAATATTGCTGGCAACAATGAAATATTTCTCTGGATTGATCAAATAGCCAGTGCCAATTAAGCCCTTCCACCAATCGGTTGGGTCGGAGTTTGCAGTGAGTGCATGACAGATCCATACCACATTGTCTTTCGCTGCATTCAGCTCCCCGTGTGTATGATAGCCAATTTCTAGACCTGGAAGTGTCTTCCCGTTTTCCAGTGCAAAGTCTTTCTTATATTTAAAAACCTTCATATCTATTATTCCGTAATTAGATACAAAATAAGGGTATGGATAAATTACATTTGCATAAATCTTTAAAATGATCAGAATTGAGGTCTCAAGAACCATTGGCGACTATGGTTTTGAAGGAAAAGATAATAGCGGGCATGCTTTACAAATGGATGCAGCTGTTGAGATAGGCGGACAAAACGCAGGCATTCGTCCCATGCAGACTCTCCTAATGGGCTTGGGTGGTTGTAGTGGCGTTGACATTGTTTCGATCCTCAAAAAGCAACGTCAAGATGTGCAGGGCGTAAATATGATCATCGAAGCAGAAAGAGAAAAGGATAAAGAACCAGCTCTTTGGAAATATATCCATGTTACATTTCAATTTAAGGGCGATGTAGATGCCAATAAAGCAAATAAAGCTTGTGCCCTATCGATCGACAAATATTGCTCTGTAGCAGCTACTCTTAGAGCAGCAGGTGCCACTATCGAATGGTCATCTGAAGTAATCAACTAAATTTC
>JAYUFN010000440.1:0-2942 GCA_043738705.1 Bacteroidota bacterium | reverse complement strand
TGATTATCTATCAGTTTTTAAGACTAAGCTTTTCGCAATTACCCGGAGGATTGGAAATTAGTTCGCTGTTATTGTTGCCTGCATTTATTGTTCCGTGTGCAGGTGCATACCGATTGGCTCGGTTTAATATCGACACTGAGCAGAGCTATGGGTTTAAAGGAGTTCCTATTCCGGCAGCGGGCATCTGGATCGCATCATTCCCATTGGTTTATTGGTTTAGTAAAGACCTATGGGTGATTAACTTATTACGAAATTACTGGTTTTGGTATGCCGTGATTTTGATAGCTAGCTATTTAATGGTTTCTACACTACCCATGATGGCTTTGAAATTCAAGCAGTTTTCTATGAAAGCCATGCTGCCATTTATTATACTGGCTGTGATTGCGATTGTTAGTTCCATATTTTTTGGCTGGCTGGCCGTTACACTTAGTTTTATCGGCTATACAATTCTATCTTTGTTCTACAAATAACTAATTCTACTAGTATGATTTATAATGTTCAGATTAAAGTAATGCCCTTAAAAGATTTGTTAGATCCTCAGGGGAAAGCTGTTTTAGGTGGGTTAAAAAATCTTGGAATAACTGCTGTTTCAGATGTACGTGTTGGGAAACACATTACATTGGCTGTAGAAGCCGAAAGCGAAACAGCAGCAAAGCAAATAGCACAGGACGCAAGCCGAAAATTATTGGCTAACCCTGTTATGGAATTCTTTGAAATTGAAATGATCAACTAGTATCATTTCTATGCTGTACCTCGTACCCACTCCGTTAGGAAATTTAAAAGACATTACTTTACGCTCAATCGAAATATTGCAGCAGGTAGATGTGATACTTTGCGAGGATACAAGAACTTCTTCAAAGCTGCTTAAGCACTATCAAATTCAGAAACCGTTATCGCCTTATCATCAGCACAATGAGCACAAGATTGTGCAACATATCGTTGATCAGTTGATGGCAGGAAAGACCATGGCACTGATTACCGATGCAGGAACGCCCGGTATTTCTGATCCCGCTTTTTTATTGGTAAGAGAATGTATCAAGCATAATGTTGTTGTGAATTGCTTGCCCGGTGCTGCTGCATTTGTGCCGGCCCTAGTAAATAGTGGGATCCCCACTAATCGATTTGTTTTTGAAGGATTCCTTCCACTTAAAAAAGGAAGACAAACTTTATTGAAACAATTGGCAACGGAGGAACGTACCATGATTATTTATGAAAGTCCGATGAGGCTGGTGAAAACATTGGAAGAACTTTCTAAATATTTTGGTGTGGACCGACTTTGTTGTGTAAGCCGTGAACTTACTAAGATGTTTGAAGAAAATAAACGTGGTACCCTTGTAGAAGTGGCTACTTATTTTAAAGAGAAGTCGGTAAAAGGTGAGATTGTAGTAGTAATTGCAGGAAAGGAATCCTAAGCCTTATCTCGTTCATCATTTTATTTTTAAATTAGCTATTTATTTACAGACATTTATTCTTTAAAATTTTTCTATGAATAAACTCATAATTCTCTCAGCTCTATTATTGAATTTGCTTTTATTGAATCGCGCAGTTGCCCAACCAGAAAGGTGGCAACAGCATATTAAGTATACGATTGGGGTAACGTTGAATGTGGACGCAAATCAATTTAGTGGGACCGAAAAAATCGAGTATATCAATAATTCTCCAGACACCCTACAAAAACTGTTTATCCATTTATACTGGAATGCTTTTCAGCCAAATAGCAGCATGGATGTGCGTAGCAGAGAATTGGGAAAAAACTTACTAACCAATCGAAGAGGAGAGCAAGTACAGGATTGGGATTCAAGGGTGAAGGATCGGATTAGTAACCTAAATGAAAAAGAGATAGGTGTTCAAAAAGTATATACCATTAAAATCAATGGAAAGGATCAGCAACTAATTGAACACGAAACTATTTTGGAAGTTCGTTTAGACAAGGCGGTGCTTCCAAAAAGTAAAACAGTTTTGGATGTTAGTTTTGGTGGGCAAGTACCATTACAAATTCGTAGAAGTGGAAGAGATAATGCAGAAGGTATTCGATACAGCATGAGTCAGTGGTATCCTAAAATGGCGGAATACGATTATCAAGGATGGAATGCCAATCCCTATATTGCAAGAGAATTCTACGGAGTTTGGGGCGACTATGACGTAAAAATAACGATTGATAAATCTTATCTAGTTGCAGCAACAGGTGTTTTGCAAAATGCCAATCAACTTGGGTTTGGATTTGAAACACTTGGTACAAAAGTTCCTGCCACTGTAGGAAATAATTTGACTTGGAATTTTACAGGATCCAATATCCACGATTTTGTTTGGGCAGCAGATCCTACTTACAAACACATTTCTAAGAAAACAGCTTCTGGCGTTATGCTGAATGTTTTTTATAAACCATCGAACGAAAAAAACGATAGCGCCTGGAAGAATGTGTTATGGGCAGCCGAGAAAGTATTGCCTTTTATTGAAAAGAAGTTTGGCAAATATCCTTATCCACAATATTCATTTATTGAGGGTGGCGATGGCGGGATGGAATATGCTATGGCAACGCTTTTAAAAGGTCCCGGACTGGGAACTGTTTTTCATGAATGGATGCATAGTTGGTATCAGCAGATTATGGGTACAAATGAAAGTTTATTTCCTTGGATGGATGAAGGGTTTACAGATTATGCAACAGGAGAAGTGTCGGATTATTATTATAATGAATGGGCTGCTAAATCTACATTCACAAGCGATGCTGCAAAATTCGGCCTGCCAAAAATGAATGAAATTAATAAAGCTAAATTGCCTTTACATCAGAACGGGAGTTACGAAGGATATTTTGGATTGGTACGTTCAGGATTAGAAGAACCAATGAGCACCCACTCAGATCACTACAATACTAACTTCGCTTATGGTTCGGCATCGTATTCGAAAGGTGCCACATTTATGGCACAGTTGGGTTATATTATTGG
>JAYUFN010000439.1:0-2954 GCA_043738705.1 Bacteroidota bacterium | reverse complement strand
GTTTAATTGCGATCAGCGATGCATAGATCATACCAATCACAGATAATATTACCACAAACATACTATGTGCCTGAACTCCGGCTGGAACCATTGGCAGTAACCAACGAATCACTGCGAAAATTCCCATTTTCACCATCACGCCACTCAAGATCATGGTAACTGCAGTAGGTGATTGTTCGTATGCATCAGGCTGCCAAGTATGAAAAGGAAATATCGGCATCTTAATTGCAAATGCAATAAAGAATAACGCGAATATTCCATTCTGAAAATGCGGATCTAGTTTTACATGATAAAATGATTGCAATGCAAAAGAGTGATCTACTGTTTGAGCATACACTAACAATATACCAACTAGCATCAGCAAAGAGCCGATGAATGTATAGATAAAGAATTTAAAAGTTACTGCAATTCTCTTTTCGCCTCCCCATATAGAACTCAAAAAATAAACGGGAACTAGTGCAAGCTCCCAGAAGAAATAAAATACCAACGCATCCGCTGCTAAAAATACTCCGAGTAAGCCTGCTTGCGTTAATAACATTAATCCGTAAAAAGCTGATTGGCGAGGATATACATTTTTGAAAGTTGCAGTAAATACAACGGGAAAAGAAATAGCAGTCAATAAACATAGCATCTTACCCATCCCATCTTGCATCAAAGTAAATCTGCTACCCAAGCCGGGTAACCAGCTTGCGTCGAAATTTAGTACCCCTTTGCTAAATACCGCCACTAATGCAACAGCAAGTGTGACAATCGAAGAAGTAAGTGCAAATGATTTTGATAGAGGCGAATCTTTTAGTAGAAAAACTGCGAGTCCGCTCAGCAATGGAATCAATATTAATAAAAGAGGGATCATATATTTTCTTTAACGAGCCTAAGCCATTTTAAATAAACGATTCAAATAATACATGATGGTGAGGTCGTTAAACCAAACCAAAATAAATACTACAATTGCTAGTACCATAATCAGCACATAATTACCCACCTGTCCGCTCTGTACCAAACGTAACTGTCTGGAACTATATGCTACCAGTTTACCAACGCCATTCACAGCTCCGTCAATTACATTCTTCTCTACAATATTCTTAAAGAAGACTGCAAGTGAGCTCAAAGGATTTACAATTACTGCATCATACAATTCATCAACATACCATTTATTTTCAAGCAGTTTTGCAACTCCTGTATTTTCGGATGTTTCAGCTTGATACTTTTTATAACTACTGATTGCATAAAATATTACAGCAACAATCAACAGCGTTGAAACGCCCATAAAGATCCATTCTTGCGATGCTTCCAAATGCTGTTGTTCTGCTATAGCTGTTGAACCTGCAAAAATAGGAGCTAGAAATTTCTCAAGACTATGTGCGTCTTTTGCTATTACTTCTGGAATACCAATCCAACCACCTACTACCGATAAAATTGCGAGTATCACCAATGGAATGGTCATTGCTGCAGGGCTTTCCTTTAAATGATGTTCCTGCTCCTGTGTTCCTCTGAATGCACCAAGGAAGGTTAGTGTATATAATCTAAACATATAGAATGCGGTCATCAATGCCCCAGCTAATCCAACATAATAATAGATCGGATTTTTAGTGTAAGCAGCCATTAAAATTTCGTCTTTAGAAAAGAAACCAGCAAACGGTGGAATACCTGCAATTGCTAAACAAGCCAATAAAAAAGTGAACTGTGTAATTGGCATGAATTTTTTTAATCCGCCCATTTTACGAATATCCTGTTCATGGTGCATGGCATGAATTACCGAGCCGGCACCAAGAAATAATAAAGCTTTAAAGAAGGCGTGTGTCATTACATGAAATACCGCACCCGTGTATGCACCAACGCCTAAGCCTAAAAACATATAACCCAGCTGACTTACCGTTGAATAAGCCAATACTTTTTTGATATCGTTTTGTTTGATTGCAATGGTTGCAGCAAAAATAGCTGTTGCTAGTCCAACGATTGCAATCAGGGTTTGTGTACCGGGTGCCATGGTATACAAGATATTGCTACGAGCAATCATATAGATACCTGCAGTTACCATTGTGGCAGCGTGGATCAAAGCAGAAACCGGTGTAGGGCCCGCCATTGCATCAGGCAACCAAGTGTATAAAGGAATCTGTGCACTTTTACCCATTGCCCCAACAAACAATAAAGTAGTAATAGCAGTGATATCGAATGTGCTAAGTGTATCAACACGAGCGAATACATCCCCATAAGAAGCAGTACCTAATTTAAAAATCAACCAGAAAACGGCGAGTAAAAATCCTAAGTCGCCGATACGATTCATCACGAATGCTTTCTTAGCCGCGTAATTATAATTGTTATTCTTAAACCAATATCCTATTAGTAAATACGAACACAAACCAACCCCTTCCCAACCAATAAACATGATTACATAGTTTGCCCCTAATACCAGTAATAGCATCGAGAAAACGAAGAGATTGAGGTAGGCAAAATATCTAGCATAGTGATGGGGTTCTTCATCGTTCATGTATGCGGTAGAATACAAATGAATTAGGAATCCAATACCTGTAATGATTAAAAGGAATAATACAGAAAGCTGATCTACTTGAAATGCAAACGGAATGAGTAACCCTTTAACATCAATAAAATTGAACATTGAAATAACAGAAGCGCCATTTGCTTTTACATCAAAAAATATCAATACACTTACCACAAAGGATGCGAGTATGGTGCCACTACCGATGATGGCTATTAATGATTTTGATAAGGATTTTCTGCCCAATCCATTGATCAGAAATCCCAGCAGCGGGAAAAGCGGAATTAAATAAACAAGTTTACTCATAATCTACTGAAAGCCCGGAACCATTGCAAATCAATAAAGATTGCCTAGTTCCAGTATTTTAATTTTTCAATCTGTTCAAAAAGTTAATATCTACTGAATGCGTATTTCTAAACAACATCACAATAATGGCAAGTCCTACACTCACTTCTGC
>JAYUFN010000438.1:0-8217 GCA_043738705.1 Bacteroidota bacterium | reverse complement strand
GTTCGAGTAGGCGCAACTGTATCCCGAGTCGCACTGCCCCGCGTTGCGGCCCCCTTCCGTGCCGAGTTCGATCGACGGCAGCTTGGTCTGACGCCCGGCCTTGTCGGCCGCGACCTGATCGACCGACTGGCTGGAAGAAAATGCGCTCGAAACCAATCTGGAAGCTGCTGAAGAAATTGCACGTCAATTACGATTAAGAGATATTGGGGGGATTATAGTGATCGATTTTATCGATATGAAACTTCCAGACAACAAAAGAAAATTACAGGATGCGATGGAAGGCTTTATGAAAACCGACCGTGCCCGTCATAGCTTATTGCCAATATCCAAATTTGGGCTTTTGCAAGTCACTAGGCAGCGTATGCGCCCTGAGATGAACATTAACACTTCTGAAGTTTGCCCTGCCTGTAATGGCACTGGAAAGATCACTTCGACGTTAATTCTGGAAGATGAAATTGAAAAGCGTTTGCACTACTTGGTAACGCATGCCCATAAAACGCTTACGCTTGCTGTACACCCAATTGTTTATTCGCACTTAACCAAGGGATTCTTCAATCCAATTATTAAACAGTGGAAGCGTAAATACAAAATGAATTTAAAAGTTCAAGCCAATACTAATTATCATATTATCGAATTCCGGTTCTTCAATGAGCACGAAGAAGAAATTAAGTTTTAGGTTTCCATAAAAGGTTCGCCTAAGGGCATAAAAAAAGAGACAGATTTTACACTGTCTCTTTTTTTATGCAATTGGTAAAAGGTGCATTGGCAACCTTTTACCAATTTTTAATATTAATAGTTTGCATTCAATACCGGAGCACTTCCAGTACCAGGTGCATTTTTAACAACCTCATCGGCAGGAACATCCCAATAATCCATGAAATTATAGTTGATAGTTGCATTATTATATACAGTTGTTTTGTAAATAATAGTAGCACCATATCTACCGCCACCATTAGAAGTATGATAAGTCCAACCCCATCTACGAGCATCATAGAAAGAAAGTCCTCTAAAAGCCAAAGCAGCAGTTCTTTCTGAAGTTAATTCATTCAATGCTTTTGCTAAGGTTAAACCAGTTCCTGCAACAGCAGCCACACCAGCACCTTGATAAGCTCTTACAGCATCAATGATACTTAATCCAGCTTCAATATTTCCGGTTCTGATATTTGCTTCAGCAAGCATTAATTGATTCTCTTCATAAGTTGGTCCGATATATAATTCGATACCTCCCACTTGCTGAGAACCTAAAACTGGAATATTTTTTAAATTAGCCGTTACACCATCTACTAAGCTATAACGCGTACTATTTGTATTGGCATCCCCATAAAAAGTACCAAAGCTTGTGGTAAAGTTAGCTAACCTTGCATCACCAGTTTTAAATGACTGAACTAAGCGTTCACTCACTTTATAAGTGCTGTTCTGATTAGACTGAGACAACATACCTGCTACCGATCCACTTAGAGGTGAGAAGAATGAGTTTGTTGAAGTAGATCTACCAGTAAATACATTATCGGTTTTCTGAATACCCGCATTGCAATAAGTAAGAACAGACTGCCAATCGGCGGTAGTCATTGCTGGGATAGTAGCTTTAGCAATAGTAGCTGCAGGATTACCATTCACAAAAGCAGACAGCTTATTCAAAACAATATTACGAGCCAACATAGTATTGATTGAATTGATCCATTGTGCAGAAGTTGGAGGTAACCCTTTACCTACTTTGTTCTGATTAGGAATTAATTCAGCAATAACAGTTGCGTAATCACCTTGATTGGAAATAGCTTTCAAAGAAGTTAATGCTAGGTTCAAGTTTTTGTTTGACTCTGCAATGATTGCGGCCTGAGTAACATACGTGTTTACAATAGTATTTGAGTGATCCACAATCAAACCTGAATAATACAGGGTTCCGATTTGTGCATACGCAAAACCTTTCCACCAATACGCCCAAGTTTTAATAGTAGTGGCTTTGTCGGCAGTTAATGTAATACTTCCTAAGTTTTCCAAGGTAATATTACATGCATTAATCATGGCATACATATTGGTCCACTCATAATACAATGCGTTGTTCGAATTTGATGTAGCAGCAGTGGTATTAAAACCTCTGATGATTGCCAAAGCTTGCTGCGCTGAATTGGTGAAAACAGTAGTAGGATCAGTAGGATCTGCTTGAAAATTATCAGGAACACCCATCGTTGTAGTTTGGTTGTTAGAACCTTGTCCACCACCAACGATGTCGCCCATTAATTCGTGGTATCCCCATGGTAGTGAGAAATAGCTATCACCTAACCATCCATCACCATAGTTAAAACCATTAAAGTAAATACCACCTTTTGCATAGGCAGTCATACCCGCTTCGGTAGTAACGTTAACACCAAATGTAGGATCATTTGGATCTTTCACATCCAACTGCTTTTTGCAAGCAGTAGTTGCCATTACTGTAATTAAAAAACAAAGAAAGTAGACTCTATGTTTTTTATTAAAATGTATTTTTTTCATTAGAACTAAATTGTAGATTAATAAATTAGAAGCCCAAATTCAAAGTTACTTGGTACGATTTCATGTTTGGAATCGTACTATGGTCAATACCTCTATCAAATGCTGAGTTTGAAGAACCTGAACTAATTTCAGGGTCCATACCAGGATATTTGGTGAAGGTTAACAAGTTTCTTCCGCTCAATACTAATTGACATTTCTTCAGCCAGTTTTGCTTAACATATTTAGCTAAATCAACACCCAAAGAAACGTTTCTCAATCTTACAAAAGAAGCATCATAATAGAAATAGTCTTTTGTTACATTGTTACCTACCCCTTTTGCTGTGTTACCCAAAGCATAATAGGCACTAGCATAATAAGCTGTATATGCGGCTGTTTGACCATTGATAGTAACAGGCTTTTGGAAGTCGTTACTGATACCATCACGATACATCCACTCAGTAGTTTGATTATACAAATGTGAACCATTGATCCAGTCAAATTGGAAATTAAAGCTAAAAATTCCTTTATAGTTAACGCTATTGATAAAGGATGCAACAATAGTTGGGTTAGGATCTCCTAAAGAAGCGGCCTCGTCTGAGAAGAAGATAGCTTTAGAGAAACTGTTTACAACTCTTCCTTGAACGATCTCGTATTTGCCCTGATTCGCAACAGCAATAAATGGAGTTTTACCGTCGGCTCTTAACTGAGTGATACTTGTTAACGCATGGTATCCATAAATTTCACCAATTCTTCTACCTGCAGTTAACACTAAACCAGTACTACCAGCACCCGTTGTTAATGGAATATCTCCGCCTTGTACTGCATCAATTACTGAGGTCTGATGGCTTAAGTTGGTAGTTAAATCCCAAGTCAGGTTTTTGTTTGAAAAAACTGGAATGTTTACACCTAATTGCCATCCCTTAGAAGACAATGCAATAGCATTAGTTAACAAACTAGAGGCACCGGTAGAAGGTGGAACGTTTTGATAAAAAATAGCATTGTCAGTATGTCTTGACCAATAAGAGAAAGATAAATTCAAAGATTTAAACCAATTCCCTTTATTAAGAATATTAAAACTCATATCTGTACCATACTCTGTTTCTGAAGAAACTTCCACATTCAAATTTGGATTTTTCTGAGATGGGTTGTTTGTGTAAGTCAATTCAGTACCCATTGGCTGAGCATTTAAAGTAGGGTACCTGTCGAATGCACCAGGCTGGATACCCGCTTTACCATAAGCAGCTCTGAATTTAATAGCAGGTATTACACTCGCTACTTTATCCCAGAATTTAAATGACTGTAAGTTCAAATATCCATTGTAGTGAGGGAAAGTAAATGGAGATGAACCAGCACCAAATGTAGAAGAATAATCAGTTCTTACACCTGCAGTGATACCGCCATAGTTTCCGAAATCAAATTTCTGATCTACCAAATAACCATAGGTTACAGAGGGTTGAACATAGTCGGTAATGATATATTGATTCGATGTTGCATTAAAATTAAATGGTGGATTTAAAGGCAATGAAGATCCACGTGTATCAAATTCTTTATACTGATTTTTTCTATAGTCATAACCAATTTGAGTAGTTGTGGTAATAGGCAGTTTCAATTTAAAATCTCTTTGAAAATCAGTGTTGATAGTAGCAACTGCAGAGAAGTTCTGCTTGATGTTACTATATTGATAGTTAACCATTTCACCAGTATTGTCTGCGCTATTATAAGCAGCAGCCCATGAACTATAAAAATTAGAACTGTTGTTTAATGATTGGTTATAATAGGTCCAGATATCGTTCTCATTTTTATAATTAATACCGTATTTAGCATTAAAAGTTACGAATCTGTTGATTTTGTAATTCGCTTCAAAGTTCTGTGCAAGATTATATTGCTTGCTATCACCTTTGGTGTTTTGTATTTGATAGTAAGGGTTACCTGCGTTTACACTCAAGAAACTAGCTTTTTGATATACGGGATAATAACCGCCTACTATGGTATCTTGTAAACTATAGAAAGGAGAAGTATTTAAAAAGCCATACACACTCCCTACACCTGCATTGCTAGTACCCTGACCAAAACCTTGTCCACCAGGAGCGCCAAGACCGGGGTGCATGGTATTATTTACAACTGCTAAACTGGTAATAGCACGAACTGTAAAATTTTTAAATAGTTCTATGCCGATATTGGCAGTAAGGTTATGTCTGTCTAAGTAACCATTATTCTTCACAAAAGGAGAAGTGCTATGGTTATTAGCATAAGAAACTAAAAAGTCTACTTTATCACCACCACCACTAATATTTACAGAATTATTAATGCTTTGAGAACCAGTAAATACTTGAGCAAAATGATCGTAATATTTTAGATTCCCCTTATATGTTTGGTCGTTTACATTTCTAGGATCTAAGATACCATAACGTGTATAATTTGGACCTTCACTTTGAGCAGCTGGAGAACCGGCCAAGTTATTATTACCATATCTATAAGCGATAGAGCCCGAACCCAGTATCGTACCTGTAGAAGGATTAATTGTTACAGGACTTCCGGCAGTATAACCACCGCTATTGTTTGCAGAAATAATATTACCACTTGCATCAGTTAAATAAGGATGGAGAGAAGCTTTTCCGAAATTGCCTGCATTAATAAAGGAGTTATCAGCGTACCCAGAAGAAACGTTGATACTAATTTTACCCTTAACACCTTTTTTGCTAAAAATTTGGATTACCCCGTTCGCACCTTGTGCACCATACAAAGCAGCTGATGCAGCACCTTGTACTACTTCCACACGTTCAACGGTGGTCATATCTAAAGTACTTAAGTTAGCAAAAGGAACTTCTGTTCCATCTAACAATATCATAGGTCTTGTTCCACCTTGAACGGTGTTAATACCTCTTAGTACAATATTTACTTGGTCGCCTGGATTACCAGACACGGAAGATATTTGTGCACCTGGTATTTTACCAATCAAAGCTTGGTCGATACCAGCAGCGGGCACAATTGGCAATTTATCTGCCTTAATTGATTCTACTGAAATACCCAGTCTTCTTTTAGACGTTGCAACACCTGAACCAGTTACAACTACTTCACTTAATGCTTTAACATCAGTTATTAATTGCACCATCAAGTTGCTGGAAGAAGCTGTCATTGTCTTATTTTCAAAGCCTAAAGCTGTAAAAACCAGACTAGCTCCTGATTTCACCTTAATGGAGAATGTACCATCTGTATTTGCACTAACACCATTTCTTGTGCCTTTTTCAAGCACAGATGCTCCATTTACAGGAGAACCCTTGTCGTCAACAACCTTTCCGGTTACTGTGGAGGTTTGCGCTAAGCCGACCAAAATGGTCATAGCGAAAGCGCAAATGCTCATAAGCATTTTTTTTCTCATGTTTTTAGTTTTGGTTTGTTAACCTTTTATCAATTCTTTTGACCGTACAAATAAAGAAAAAGCTGCTCATCATTCCGTATTCATTTCCTATTTTAATGTTATTTTAATATTAATCTTAGTCATATAATATTCTTATCTCATATTTTTTAACATCATGGTAATCAATTCAAATGAAAAATGATAAAATATATTTAGTAATATAATTTATCATTTGACTTGCTTATTAAACAATTAATCAGTAGTAATTTCTAGGCGAAAAAGATAGTAATCCAGCTGCAGAAAAAAAATTATCAAATCAAGTAATTATTAATTAATATATAATAAAAAAATATTTAGTTTTTTACTCAAAAAACTAAGCTTAAAGGATTGAAACTTGGTTTTTGAGTTTCAAATGCCACTTTATTTTTTCAACAATTCACAAAAAATTATTTTTCTATATGCCCCATTATTGTAATTTAGTGGAAGAATTTAATGGGTTAGTAAGTAAGGGAGGTCAGCAGAAATGCTGACCTTTTTACTTTAAAATACACCTAAGATACCCGCTGTTAGACCTTCTAAAAAGATGAACTCTTTTTTTTAATTTCAAACTATCGCTCGATTATCTTTACAGTGATGAGTAAAATAAAAAAGGCTTTTTTCTGTGGCAATTGTGGTTACGAAAGTGCCAAGTGGATTGGCAAATGCCCTTCCTGTTCAGAATGGAATACTTATGTTGAAGAAATAATTGACAGAGGTGTTGAAAAAGAAGAAAACTGGAATGGTTATCATTCCGAAAAAAGAATTTCAAAAACAATTGCACTCAATGAAGTACTTACTAAAGAAGAAAAAAGAATTAATAGTAATGATTCTGAATTAAACAGAGTTCTCGGAGGGGGAATTGTTCCTGGGAGTATTATATTAGTTGCAGGAGAACCCGGTATCGGCAAAAGCACTTTATTTTTACAGATTGGATTACTCATGAAACAACTTTCTGTACTATACATTAGTGGTGAAGAAAGTGAGCAACAAATTAAATTACGTGCTGACCGATTAAAAATAGCTAACGAAAATTTTTACTTACTTACTGAAACATCTACACAAACTATATTTCAGGAAATTAAAAAACTAAAACCTCAGCTGGTGATCGTGGATTCTGTCCAAACGCTTCAATCAAATCTCCTCGATTCTTCTGCCGGTTCTGTATCTCAAATCCGAGAATGCGCCGGAGAATTTCAAAGATTCGCAAAAGAAACTGACACCCCGGTTTTTTTAATTGGCCATATTACTAAAGATGGTAGTATCGCTGGCCCCAAAGTATTGGAACATTTAGTAGATACCGTTTTGCAATTTGAAGGTGATAGACACTATGCTTATCGCATTCTTCGAACTTTAAAAAATCGTTTTGGGAGCACCTCAGAATTAGGTATCTATGAAATGACAGGAGAAGGGATGCGCATTGTTTCGAATCCCTCTGAAATTTTGATTGCCCAAAGAGAAGAACAACTAAGTGGTAGCGCAATCGCCGCAACGCTAGAAGGGCTAAGACCCTTACTGATAGAGGTTCAGGCACTTGTTACACAAAGCGTATACGGCACACCTCAAAGAACTGTAACTGGTTTTGATCTTAGAAGACTGCAATTACTTTTGGCGGTTTTAGAAAAAAGAGGCGGCTTTCAATTTGGTATGAAAGATGTATTTGTAAATATAGCGGGAGGTATTAAAGTAGAAGACCCTTCGATTGATCTGGCAGTGATCTGCGCATTACTTTCGTCCTATGAAGACGTTCCTTTATCAAACCATATTTGCTTTGCAGGTGAAGTGGGATTGAATGGCGAGATTAGAGCAGTGAATAGAATTGAACAGCGTATTGCGGAAGCCGAGAAATTAGGTTTCGAAAAAATTATTGTTTCTCGCTACAACAAAAAAAGTTTTAACCCAAAAAATTATCGTATTCAGGTCATTGCAGTTTCAAAAGTTGACGAAGTATACCAACAATTATTTTAGTTGCTTGGAATTGTATCCAAAGCTTTCTATATTGATTACATGTTATTGAAACTGGAAAATTTATTACAAGATTTTTCGAAATTATTCTTTCCCCATTACTGTGAAGGATGCGGACACGATCTAAAAAATAGAGAAGCCATACTTTGTTATTATTGCCAAGAAGATTTGCCATTTACTAATTTTTTTAATAAAGCAAATAACCCCGTTGAAAAATCTTTCTATGGTAGGCTTCATCTACAACATGCAGCTTCTTCATTTTATTTTACTAAAGATTCTTTACTCCAAAATTTATTGATCGAATTAAAATATAAGAATAACAGGGCAGTAGGATTTTATTTAGGAAGAGTCTTAGGATATCACTTAAAAAATGCAGCGCGGTTTACATC